>JBKJLU010000150.1:0-2934 GCA_046596815.1 Acidimicrobiales bacterium
CCATCGCCCGCATCAAGGGCGCCATCATCGACGAGTTGCGTTCGATCGACTGGGTGCCGCGGTCCGTGCGGGCCAAGGCCCGCTCGGTGGAGAAGGCCTACGCCACGCTCGAGGCGAGCTTGTTGCGGACGCCTACCGACGCCGAGATCGCCAAAGAGATGGGCATCGGAGAGTCCGACCTCCAGACGATCTTCAACCAGATCTCCTTCGTGGGTCTCGTGGCGCTCGACGAGATGCTCTCCGGAGGAGATCGTGGCGAATCGACCACGTTGGGCGACACCATCCCCGATAAGGGCGAGGGTCCGGTGGCGGCCTACGAAGTCGAGGAGATGAAGCAGATCCTCGCCGGCGCCATCAGCCGCCTCGGCGACCGGGAGAAGCTCGTCCTGATGCTCTATTACTACGAGGGCCTCACCCTCAATGAGATCGGCGAGGTGCTCGGCGTGACCGAGAGTCGGGTCTGTCAGATCCACACCAAGGCCGTGATCCAGCTCCGGTCACGGATGGCGGAGCCTGAGCGGGAGACCGCCAGCTGATGTCGAACTGGGACCGCGACGACTCCGTCGATCGCCCGACCGGGGATCCGAAGGACGACGACAGGGCCACGTCCACGAGCACCACGACGGCCAGCGGCGAGCGGGCGCCGAAACCCTCGACCGCAAGTGAAGGTCGAGGGTCGCCGCCGCCCCGTCAAGCTCGGGAATCCGGTTCACGGCGACCCGTGGGTGCCATCGTGGCCAGTCTTCTCGTCGGTCTGCTCCTGGGCGCGGGGATGGCGACGTTCGTGGCCGATCCGGATGGCGGCGACGACTTCGCCGGAGTTGTCGACGAAGCCCGGTTCCAAGCCGTGATCCTGAGCAACGACAAGGTGTACTTCGGGCGCATCAGCACCGTCAGCGACGAGTTCTACCAACTCACGAGCGCCTTTTTCCTGCGTGAGACCCGAGATGGCGAGGACGCCGAGCCCGTGCGGGCGCTGCTCCCGGTGAACCGGGAGATCCACGCGCCGGACAACTCGATGCTGATCCGCAAGGACGAGGTCGTGCTCGTCGAGAACCTGGCCAAGGACTCACCGATCCTGGCCGAGATCAAAAGACAAAAGGGCTAGCTCGCGCAAAGCGTGGCGGTCTTTGCCGTTCCGTCCTTGCGGGCCAGATTTGCGGAGGCCTACAGTTCGGGCAGGCGCAAGATTTGCCTGAAGAAGTGAAGGGCGGCTGTTCGACATGACGTCGGCGGGGAAATGGGTTCTGGGGCTGTTGCTCCTGGTCGTTGGCGCGGTCTTCGTGGCCCAGACGATCTCGTCGGATCCGGACAGTCAGGCGAAGGTGAAGCAGCTTTCACCGGCTGCCGTCGCCGGCGCGTCCAAGAGCGCCGAGGCGGAGAAGGCAGCGGCCGCAGCTGCCGCCAAGAAGGCGGCCGCCCCGGCTGGTGACCTGGCCTGTAAGAAGGCATGCGTCGAGGTGAACGAGGTCTCCAACGACTCGATCACGACGGCCAAGCTCGCACCCGGCTCGGTCACCCTGTCGAAGCTGGCCTTCGAGGTTCCGAACCTCAACGAACTCGAGAACGAGATCAACGCCCGCAAGGCCGCCGAAGCCTCGTCGAAGGCCGCGCTCGCCGGCACCGACACCGCGCTGGCCGAAACGGCAGCCGCCAACGCCAAGAACGATGCCTCCATCACGGCGGCCGCCGCCAACGGGCTCTCGGTCGAGTCGGCCGCTCGTACCGCCGCCATCGACGACGTCACCAAGAAGACAGCCGCCGCCGACGCCGACCTGCTCAGCAAGCTGAACAAGGAAGTTCTCGATCGAGGCAGCGCCGACGATGTCCTGCAGGGCAAGCTGAACACCGAGATCGCCGACCGGGCCGGCGCCCTGCTGAACCTGCGCAGCGAGCTCGGCAACCCCAACTCCGTCGGTGCGCCGATCGTCAAGATCAACAACAACGAGATCGTCGGCGATGCCATCACCACCGACAAGATCATCGCCAACACGATCCTCGCCGAGGACGTCGCCACCGGAGCCGTCACCTCGGACGAGATCCTCAACGACACCGTCGCTGCCATCGACCTGGCCGACGCATCCGTCGTGGGTCGCGCCGCTGGCGAAACCCTCACCAACGTGAAGGAGCGCACGCTTCGAGGCGAGCGCACCACGAACTCGGCCACCGCTCTCCAGTTGCCCGGTGACTTGGCCCTCGGCACGCTGACCGGTGAGGGCGACAACGTCATCACCCGCCTTGTTGCCCTCGGCAACATCGGCCTGCGCACGGTCGGGCGCAACAACCTCGTCGACAAGGCGGTCGACACCGCTCAGCTCGAGCTCAACGCCATCACGTCCGACCGCATCGCCCCCAACACGGTTACGGCCGGGGACGTGAGCGAGAGCGACCTCTCGAACCTCACCGGATTGAACATTCGCACGGGCACCCTGTCTGGAACGCTTGCCCCCAGTGCGACCACGGCGGCAACGGGCGACGTTGCCCTTGGCACCATCAGCGGTCAAGGCGACAACGGAACAGACCCGGTGAAAGGAAACCTGGGGCTCCAGACGGTTGGTCGACAGAACCTTGTCGCTGATGCGGTCGATGCGTCGCGGATCCTCGACGACAGTGTCGTCGCTGCGGACCTGGCGGCGAACGCCATCGTCGGTCGAGCCATCAGCGGCGACACCGCGCTGGTGAACGTCAAGCAGCGGACACTCCGGGGGGAACTCGAGACCAACGGGCTCGTGCCGACGTTGTCGGCCGGCGACGTCGCTCTCGGAACGCTCGCCGGTGAGGGCGACAACGACGTCGTGCGCACGGCGGCGGTTGGCAACATCGGACTGCTCACGATCGGTCGCAATAACCTCGTAAATGGTGCCGTCGACGCCACGAAGCTCGACGGGACTCTCCTGACAGGGCTCGTCACCGAGGCGGAGTTCGCCACGTTCC
>JBKJLU010000158.1:0-11311 GCA_046596815.1 Acidimicrobiales bacterium
CGCCTTCCCCCGTCCGTCCCCCGCGACCGGGGCGTGCTCGCAGCCCTCGATGCGCTGTTGGTGATGCACCGGTCGCCATCGTTGCCCGAGCTTCCGCCGCTGCACGGCGGCGTCGTGGGCTATCTGGGATACGACGTCGTCCGCGAAGTCGAACACCTGCCCGACGTGCCCGACGACGACCATGGTCTGCCCGACGCCATCTTGTCGGTGATCGGGGAACTGGCGGCCTACGACCACTGGCGGCAACGGGTCACTCTCGTCAGTAACGTGCTCGTCGAACCCGGCTCGTCCCAAGACGACCTCGATGTGGCCTACGAGGCCGCCGTTCGACGACTCGATGCGCTGGCGGCGGATGGCGCTCGCCCCCTCGACGAGCCCGTGCTGTCGCCCCCCGACCCCTCCGATCCGCTCCCCGATGTGAAGCGCACCGTCGGCACGGAGACCTACGCCCGAGCGGTCGCCGTGGCCAAGGAGCACATCCTCGCCGGCGACGTCTTCCAAGTCGTGTTGTCACAGCGGTTCGACCTCGACCTCGACGCGGATCCCTTCGACCTCTACCGGTCGCTGCGGCAGGTCAACCCCAGTCCGTATATGTACTTCGTCCGTCATCCCGAGGTCACGGTCGTGGGTTCGTCGCCTGAACCCATGGTGCAGTTGCTCGACGGACGCGTCATCTCCCGGCCGATCGCTGGCACCCGGCGTCGGGGCCGCACCGACGAGGACGACCGTCGCATGGCCGGTGAGCTGTCGGAGGATCCGAAGGAGATCGCCGAGCACGTGATGCTCGTCGACCTGGCCCGCAATGACGTCGGTCGCGTCGTCGACTTCGGCACCGAACGCGTCGACGAACTGCTGACCCTCGAGTACTACAGCCACGTCATGCACCTGACCTCGCAGGTCTCGGGTCGTCTGCGCGACGGCCTCGGCCCCATCGATGTCCTGCGGGCCACGCTTCCCGCTGGCACCGTGTCGGGCGCGCCGAAGGTGCGGGCCATGGAGATCATCGACTCCCTCGAACCGACCAAGCGGGGCCCCTACGCCGGCGTCGTCGGTTACTTCGACTTCTCCGGGAACCTCGATACCGCCATCGCCATCCGCACGATGCTGGTGCGTCCGAACGGCGTGGCGTCGGTGCAGGCCGGCGCCGGCATCGTGGCCGATAGCGACGCCGAACTCGAAGACCTCGAGTGCCGCAACAAAGCGGCTGCACTGCTGGCCGCGGTTCCCGCAGCCCGCCGCATGACGGCCGCACGAAAGGCAGCTTCCGAGTGACCGTAGATCCGTTCGCCGTCGAGATCCCGCGGGATGCGGTGCGAGTACAAGGACCCGACGCCGTCACCTACCTGCAAGGCCAGGTGAGCCAGGACGTTGCCGCGCTCGTCGAGGGGGCGTCGGCCTGGTCGTTCGTCCTGCAGCCGCAGGGCAAGGTCGATGCCTGGTTCCGCGTCACCAGGACGGGTGCGGATGCGTTCGTCCTCGACGTCGACGGGGGCTTCGGCGATGCACTCGTCGCCCGTCTCGAGCGTTTCAAGCTGCGCACCAAAGCCGAGATCGATGTCCTCGATGGGTGGCGCTGCATCGCCGTCCGCAACGCCGCTTCCCGGCAGGAGTGGGGGTCTGGAGGCGCGTTGGTGACGGAAAGCGGATGGGCGGGGGTCGAGGGCTGTGACCTCCTCGGACCGGATGTCGTCGCGCCAGAAGATGTGGCGGCCGGGACATTCGAGCAGTACGAGGCCCTGCGGATCGAGTGTGGCGTGCCCGCCATGGGCCGGGAACTGACCGAGCGCACCATCCCGGCCGAGGCGGGGGTCGTCGACCGCTCGGTGAGCTTCACCAAGGGGTGTTACACCGGCCAGGAACTCGTCGCTCGGATCGACAGCCGTGGGGGCAACGTGCCCAGGCGTCTCCGCGGTCTCATTCTCGACGGCGATGGCCTCCCCAGCGCGGGCGCCGAGGTCGCGATCGACGGACAAGCGGTGGGTGTCATCACGAGCGCCGCCTTCTCGGCTCGTCTCGATGCCGTTGTCGCGCTGGCGTATGTGAAGCGAGACGTCGAGCCGCCAACGGGCGGCCTCGTCGAGGGGAGGGTGGCACGAATCGAGGCGCTTCCCCTCCTACGATCAGCGGAATGAACCGGCGCCTCCTGGCCGCCTGTGGCGTCGCGCTCGCGGCGGCGTCGATGGCCTGCACCCCGGAGGCCGTCAAGCCCCTCCCGCCGGCTCCGAAGCTCCCGCCGACGACGACGACCGTCGCCACCGATTTCAGCGGCGTCGGCCTGGGCGCCGTGGCCCCCGGTCGGACGACGACGACCGTCAAGATCGGTCCGGGTCGGGCCACGCTGGCCGGAACGGTCGTCGGCCCCGACGGGCCCGTGCCCGGAGCGGTCGTGCACGCCGAACGCATCGTCGGCGACGCCATGGCGACGATGGACATCGTGACCGGCCCCGACGGTGCCTTCACGATTCCGAAGGTCCTCGGGGGGCGGTACCGGATCCGCACGTGGAAGTCGGCGCCGGACAACCTGGCGCTTCTCGAGCCAGTGGTGTTCTTCCTCGAAGGTAGCGAGAACAAGCGGGTCGACCTCACCATGCGCCGCTTCACCGGACTGTCGGCATCGGCCGCCATCGCCCCGGATCCGCCGATCATCAACGCTCCGGCCAACCTCGTCGTGCAGGTCGTCGATCAGGCCGTGGATGCCAACGGGATCGTGCGTTCGACTCCGCGCCCTGGCGTCCGGGTCGAGTTGTTCGGCTCGGGCGACTGGCGCTTGGTGACCCCGGCGGTCACGTCGGCCGACGGCGCCGGCCGGGCCCGCTGGCAACTCGAGTGCCGCAAGGTCGGAAACCAGCCGCTGTCGGTCGTGATCGAGGAGAACTCCACCTTCAACCTGAACCTGCCCGAGTGCACGGTTCCCCCGCCGGTCATCGTAGAGCCCGCCACCGACGAGTCGGCCACGACCACCACCGCCGTGGCCACGCCGGCCCCGTCCACGACCTCGGCTCCGACGACGACGACCACCCGACCTGCGAGCACGACCACGACCACACGCCCGGGCCCGACGACGACGGCCGGGGACTGACGATGTCGACCTACCTCGATGCCATCCTGGCCGCCCACCGGGCCCGCGCGGCCGCCGACGATCGCTCGCTCGACCTCGTCGTCGAATTGGCTCGCCGTGTCCCTCCGGCTCGCGACTTCGCCGCCGCACTCGCGAGCGACGGCATCTCGGTGATCGCCGAGGTCAAGCGGCGCTCGCCCAGCAAGGGCGCGCTCCATCCCGATCTCGTGGCCGGAATGCTGGCCAAGCAGTACGCAGCCGGCGGGGCCGCCGCCGTCTCCGTCCTCACCGACGAGGAGTTCTTCGGCGGATCCGTGGCCGACCTCGTCGAGGCCAGGTCGGCCATCGACCTCCCCGTGTTGCGAAAGGATTTCACGGTCTCGGCCCTCGACGTCGCCGACGCCCGCTTCATGGGGGCGGACGCTGTCCTCCTCATCGTCGCCGCCCTCGACGACGATGAGCTCCGCCACCTGCATGGCATGGCCGATGACCTCGGACTGGCCGTGCTGGTCGAGACCCATGACGAGACCGAAGTGGCTCGAGCCATCGCCGCCGGAGCCCGCATTGTCGGCGTGAACCAACGCGACCTCACCTCGTTCGCGGTCGATACCGACCGCGCGGTACGCGTGGCCGCTGCCATTCCCGACGGCGTGGTGAAGGTGGCGGAGTCGGGCATCGCCGGACCCGACGACGCCCTGCGTCTTGCCGAAGCCGGTTACGACGCCATCCTCGTCGGTGAGCACCTCGTCATCAGTGGCGACCCGGCGAAGGCCCTCGAAGCACTGGTGCGCGCATGTTCGTGAAGATCTGCGGTACGACCAGCGAGGAGGATGCGCTCTTGGCCGTCGCCATGGGTGCCGATGCCGTCGGGTTCATCTTCGCCCCTTCGCCCCGCCAGATCGCCCCCGCACTGGCCGGAGATATCGCCAAGCGTCTGCCGCCGGAGGTGCTCACCGTCGGGGTGTTCCGCGATGAGTCGCCACAACGGGTCGTCGAGATCATGGAGGCGGCGGGCCTGCGGGCTGCGCAACTGCACGGACGCGAGTCGGCCGAACAGTCGATGTGGATCCGGCGGCGGGTACGCACCGTCATCAAAGTCTTTGCGGCCGGTGATCGTGCCATCTCCTCGGCCGGCGACCACGGAGCCGACATCGTGATGCTCGACGCCGCCACTCCCGGTTCGGGACAGGTCTTCGACTGGCGGCTGGCCGAAGGTGTTCCCGCCGGATCCCGGCTGCTGCTCGCCGGCGGTTTGCACGAAGGCAACGTCGCCGACGCCATCGCCCAGGTGCAGCCCTGGGGCGTCGACGCGGCAAGTGGCGTCGAGTCGTCGCCTGGCAAGAAGGATCCCCGCCGGCTGCGGGCCTTCATCGCCGCCGCCAAGAACGCCAGCCGGCCGCAGTATTCCGGAGAGAGCACCGGTCCGTACGACTGGCAGGAGGATTTCACGTGAGCACCAGCATGAAGTTGCCGGATCCGGGAGGACGCTTCGGCGAGTTCGGTGGGCAGTACCTCCCCGAGTCGCTGGTGCCGGCGTGTCAGGAGCTCGAGGAGGCCTTCCGGACGGCGTGGGCCGATGACGCGTTTCGTACCGAGTACGCCGACATCCTTCGCGATTACGGCGGCCGCCCGACGCCGGTGACCGAGTGCAAGCGTTTGTCGGCCGAGCTCGGTGTGCGGGTACTGCTGAAGCGCGAAGACCTCACCCACACCGGTTCGCACAAGATCAACAACGTCATCGGCCAGGCTCTGCTGACCCGCAAGATGGGGAAGAAGCGGGTCGTCGCCGAAACCGGGGCGGGCCAACACGGGGTGGCCACGGCGACTGCGTGCGCCCTCTTCGGACTGGAGTGCGTCGTCTACATGGGCGAGGTCGACGTGAAGCGTCAGGCCCTGAACGTGTTCCGGATGCAGCTACTCGGGGCCGAAGTGCGGCCGGTGTCGTCGGGGAGCCGGACCCTCAAGGACGCCATCAACGAGGCGATGCGCGACTGGGTGGCCACGGTCGAGACGACCCACTACTGCCTCGGATCGGTGATGGGGCCGCACCCGTATCCGTGGATGGTGCGCGAGTTCCAGCGGGTGGTGGGGGACGAAGCCCGCGAACAGTGCCGGGCCATCCTCGACGGCGCGGATCCGGACTACGTGATTGCCTGCGTCGGCGGGGGATCGAACGCCGCCGGCACGTTCGCCGGCTTCGTGGACACCGAGGCCCAACTCATCGGCGTCGAGCCGGCGGGGGGAGCGGCGATCACCAACGGCATCCCCGGCGTCGTCCACGGATCGAAGTCGTTTCTCCTCCAGGACGAGTACGGGCAGGTGCTCGAGGCCCACTCGATCTCGGCCGGGCTCGATTATCCCGGCGTCGGGCCCGAGCATGCCCACCTGGCTTCGATCGGTCGGGCCCGCTACGTGACGGCGGCCGACGACGAGGTGCTCGACGCGCTGCAACTGCTGTCCCGCCTCGAAGGCATCATCCCGGCGCTCGAGCCCGCGCATGCCGTGGCCTGGATGGCGCGGGCGGCCCGCACCGGCGAGTTGCCTCCGGGTTCGACCATCCTCCTGACGATGTCAGGGCGCGGCGACAAGGACGCGCAACAGGTGATGGAGCTGTTGGGCGGCCCCGAGGGTCTCAACACGTGACGGTGCCGTTGGAGGCGACGTTACGGGCGCGTCGCGACAGCGGGCGGAAGCTACTCGTCCCCTACGTCACCGGCGGACTCGGCTCAGACTGGCTCGACGTCGTGCGGGCCTATGCGGCCAACGGGGCTGATGCCATCGAGATCGGCCTGCCCTTCTCCGACCCGGTGATGGACGGGCCCACCATCCAGGCAGCGTCGCAGCGGGCCCTCGACCAGGGCGCCAATCCGGTGAGCATCATCAACGCGCTCGGATCGGTCGATGTCGACGTGCCCCTCGTGGTCATGACCTATTACAACGTCGTGTTCCGAAGCGGGCACCGTCGATTCGCGGCCACCCTTGGTGCCAACGGCGTTGCCGGCGCCATCGTTCCAGATCTTCCTCTCGAGGAACTGGAGGATTGGGCCAGGGCCGCCGATGAGGGAGGAGTGGAAACGGTGTTGCTGGCGTCTCCGGTCACGCCCGACGACCGTCTGGCCCGCCTCGTCGCCCGCTCGCGCGGGTTCATCTACGGGGTCGGGCTGATGGGCGTCACCGGCGAGCGCGATGCCGTCGCCGCCTCCGCCATGGTCATTGCCCGTCGCCTGAAGGCCATCACTGACCTGCCCGTCATCATTGGCTTCGGCGTGTCGACCCCGGCACACGCGGCCGAGTTGGCCACCGAGGCCGACGGGGTGGTCGTGGCTTCGGCCCTCATGCGCAAGCTCCTCGACGGTGCGGGGCCCAACGAGCTGGGGACCATGGTCGCCGAGCTCCGCGGCGCCCTCGACGCCGCCTGAGCCGGTCGTATCCGAGACCGGTGACCTCCGCCGATGGTGGCGTGACCCACGTCGAGGGTGACGACGGCAAGGTCGCAGGTTGTGAATTGTGCGAGGCCGCCCGCTTCACGCCCTGGTTTCACGAGGACGACGTCTGCTGGATCGCGGAGTGCGAGGTCTGTGCCATCCCCATGGTCGTGTGGAACCGCCACGGCACCGAGCCTCCGGAAGCTGACGTCGAGCACATGCTGCGGGAACTGCAGCGGGTGGGCTCGGAGGTCTTCGGCGACGTGTCGTTCACCATCGATCGGGTCATGCGCCAGATCCCTTCGCATTTCCACGCCCACGCACGTGACGAGCACTGGTGGTCTCGCCGCTTCAAGTTCTGAGTCAACCGGTGGCGATGAGGGCGACCCCGACCCCCGCAAGGACGAGGCCACCGATCTGCACGCGCGTCAGTCGCTCGTGCAGCACCAGCCGAGCGAGCACGACGGTGCTGGCCGGGTAAAGCGAACTGAGGACTGCGACCAGCGCCAGCAGCCCCCGCCGGGCCGCCAGCAGGTAGATGGCGTTGGCGGCCATGTCGAGCATGCCGGCGGGCGCGATGGTCGCCATCGATGCCCGTGAAGGCCTCGGGAAGCCCTGGCCCGCGACCAGCGCGGCCGTCGTCAGCATCACGATCGACGTTGTCCGTCCGGCCACGAGGGGCCAGAACCCGGCGTCGTCCCCGGTCTCGGCGAGCAGAACGAACACGGTTCCGAAAGCGAAGCCGGCGATGACGGCGAGGAAGAGCACCGGCGATTCGTCCACGGGGTCCGAGTGCACCGATGACGCCTCGTCCGTGCGACTGATGAGTCCGATGGCGATCACCGCCGCCGCCGCTCCGACGAAGGCCAAGGGTCCGGGACGCTCGCCCTGAATCAGGCCCCATGCCAGGGGCACGAGGGCCGCGCCCACCGCCGTGATCGGCGCGACGACGCTCATCCGCCCTGACGACAAGCCTTTGTAGAGACACGACAGGCCGATGCCACCGGCGACGCCGGCGGCGCCCCCGAGCCAGGCGGTGTGCAGGGTCAGTTCGCCCGCGGTCACGGCCACGAGCGCCGCCAGCACGATCAGGCCGCACAGTTGCGACACGACGACGACGACGGGCACCGGATCCCGCTTGGAACTCAGACCTCCGAAAAAATCGGCGGCGCCGTAGGTGACGCCCACCAGTAATCCGAGAACCACGGCCACCCCGCCATCTTGACCGCCCCTCGACCCCCTCCCACTGCTTTCGAACAGTCCTGCGGGCCAGGCGCCCTCTTGTCGTTCGAAAGCCGTGGACACAATGGACCGATCGCTAGCCTCGGGCCGGCATGGCGACGGCGGCGTTCACGCGCGCAGCGGAGGAACTGGCATCCAGAGACCCGGTGGTGGCGCGCCTGTTGGCCATCATCGGACCACCCGACGTCCGCCCGCCGCAGAAGACACCGTTCGAAGCGTTGGCCCGGGCCATCTGCTTCCAGCAGTTGTCGACGAAGGCGGCGGGCACGATCTTCGCAAGGTTCGAAGTCGCCGTGGGCGGGAGCATCACACCAGAGTCGGTCTTGGCCACGCCGGTCGACGCGTTGCGGGGTTCGGGGCTCTCGGCGGCCAAGGCGGCCTCGGTCATCGACCTGGCCGAGAAGGTGGTCGACGGCACGGTGCCTCTGGCCGGCGCCAAGAAGCTGAGCGACGACGAGTTGGTCGAGCGGCTGGTCGTGGTGCGCGGCGTCGGTCGATGGACGGCCGAGATGTTCCTCATCTTCCAACTCCGACGTCTCGATGTCTGGCCGGTCGACGACCTCGGCGTGCGCAAGGGGTACGCCCGCGCGTGGGGTCTGGCCGAGATGCCCACGCCGAAGGTCCTGCTCGCACTGGGCGAGCCGTTTCGCCCGTATCGGAGCATCGCCGCGTGGTACTGCTGGCGGGCCACCGAGCTGCCTGACGATTTGCTGGTGTAAGAAGGCGCCGTGGCCATGCACCGTGTCCTGCTCGTCGACGACACCGCGGACGTGCGGATGCTGGTGCGCGTCGTCCTCGAGTCGACCGAGCGGTACGAGATCGTCGACGAGGCCAAGGACGGGCGGGAGGCGATCGCGTTGGCGGCAATGCACCAGCCGGACGTCATCGTGATCGATCAGATGATGCCGGATCTCTCGGGCAGCGAGGCGGTCCCGCAACTGCGTCGGGCCGCTCCCGACGCCCGCATCGTCATGTTCTCGTCGGTGTCGTCCGTGGTGATGGCCGAACGGGGCGAGGGTGCTGACGCCTACGTCGACAAGGGCAACATCGACGCATTGCTGGCCGCGCTCACCGAGGTCGTCGCCCGCGATCCCGGCGCGGCCCCGTCGGCGACCTGACGCCGCCGGTCGCTACTTCTTGGTGCGGCTTCGGCCCTGCATGCGCTCGCGGATCACGCGGCGACGCTCCTCGAGTTCGCGCATCGTGATGCGTTCGCGGTCGTCGGTGATGCCCATGCTCGCCTTCATGCCCGACAGGTCGATCTCGCGCTGGCGGGGATCGATGCCGACGTCGGCGGCGATGCGGTCGCCGTGCTTGGTGGCGAAGTACATCGAGATGTGGGCCACCTCGCCGAACAGGTCGACGTCGGGGGCCATCGACCCGATGACCGACGAACAGAACAGCATGTTCTTGACGAACAGCATGAGCTCCTTGGGCATGCGGGCGCCGTAGCCGAGCAGCGCCTTGGTGACCTCGCGAAGTTGAGCCATGAGCTCGTCGGGGTCCATGGTCGTGGGGTCGACGGGCGGGCGGTCGAGGCCGAGTTCGACGATCAGGGTGTCGATGTCGACGTCGTCGGGCAGCGCACCCAGGTCGCGCAGGGCCTCGAGTTGCAGGTGCTGGTCGTTGACCGTGCCCCCCATCAGCAGTCGGAGGAAGGCCAGGCGGCGCTTCTCGTCCAGACGTCCGGTGATGCCGTAGTCGAGCAGAGCGACCCGACCGTCGGCCATCACCGAGAGGTTGCCGCCGTGGAGGTCGCCGTGGAAGACGCCGAAGAGGATGGCGCCCTCGAGGAAGCTGACCATGCCGGCGCGAACGACGGCCGAGGTGTCGATGCCGGCGGCCCGCATGCCGGCGACGTCATCGAAGGAGAAGCCGTCGAGGCGTTCCATCACCAACACACGTTTGGTCACGAGCTCGGGGTGGGGTCGGGGCACGCACATCTTGCGTTGGTCGGTCTCGGCCAGGATGCGGGCGACGTCGAGCATGTTCTCGGCCTCGAGCCGGAAGTCGAGTTCCTCCACGATGGTCTCGGCGAACAACTCCACCAGCGCCGGGGGATTGGCCAACGCACTCACGGGGATGCGCCCGACGAGCACAGGGGCGATCCAACTCATAGCCGCGAGGTCGTCGCGCACCAATGTCGCCACCTGGGGTCGCTGCACCTTGACGACCACGGACTCGCCCGTGACGAGCGTCGCCGCATGCACCTGGGCGATCGAAGCTGCCGCGATGGGCGTGCGCTCGAAGGACGAGAAGACTTCTTCGAGAGTGCGACCGAGATCGCTCTCGACGGTCTGACGCACGACCTCGAAGGGCTCCGCCTTCACCCGGTCGCGTAGGAGCCGGAACTCACCGACCAACTCGTCGGGGAAGATGCCCTCGCCACTGCTCAGGATCTGTCCCAACTTGATGTACGTAGGTCCGAGTTGTTCGAAGGCCACCCGGAGTCGACGGGAGAGGCCTGCACGCGAGGCTTCCTGGCCCTTCCTCCGATCGACGAGGTACCAGGTGCCGAGGGCCCGCCCGAGCAGGCGTCCGACCCGTACCACCCGACCGCCGGGTGGTAGGCGCCGGCGACGGGTGAGCAGGGGGACGTCGGCGCGGGTGCGTTCCCGCACCCGGTCGAGTCCCCGTCGCCACGGCAGGTTCTCGGGCACGACGACCCACGGGCCCCGGTCGGTGAAGGCGCCGATGGCGAGGTCAGGCGACGGATCCATCGGTCGAACGTACCGGGGCCCCGAAGGTTGCGAGACATCGGTGGCGGGCGTCAGGCGCTGCAGCGAGGGCTCAGCCCGGGGCGGTGGCGGTCGACACCAGAGCGAAGGCCTGATCGACCCGCTCGATCCCTTCGATGAGGCTGTCGTCGACGGTGACGCCGAACTCCTCCTCGAGGGCCAGGACCAGTTCGACGAGGTCGACGCTGTCGGCTTGGAGGTCGTCGGCGAAATGGGCCTGCAGCGTGATGCGGTCGGATTTCACCTGGAGCACGGCCGCGGCGGTCTTGCAGAAGCGCTCGAATTCGTCGCTCACGGCAGGTTGAAGCGCTGGCGGTTCTGGCTGAGCTTGCGGTCACGCAATGCCAGCAACCCACCGATCACGGCAGACAAGAGAGTGAAGCGCCGGAACACACGACGGCGGGATCGAGCCATGGGCAGATGGTACGACCCTCAGCGCCCGGGACGAGCCGCGGGTTCCGCAGCCGCGTCGGTCGCCCCGTAGTGTGAGCCGATGCTCGAGGTCGGCGACAAGGCTCCAGCGATCGCTCTGCGTGATCAGTCCGGTGACACCGTGAAGCTCTCGTCCTACAAGGGTCGCAAGGTGCTCGTGTTCTTCTATCCGAAGGCCGACACGCCCGGGTGTACGACGCAGGCCTGTGGACTCCGTGATGTGGTCGGGGACATCGGCGACACGGTCGTGCTCGGCATCAGCCCTGACGCCCCGGCCAAGCAGGCGAAGTTCGCCACCAAGTTCGATCTCGGCTTCCCCCTTTTGGCCGACGAGGACCATGGCGTCGCCGAGGCCTATGGCGTGTGGGCGGAGAAGTCGATGTACGGCAAGAAGTACATGGGCATCGTCCGATCGG
>JBKJLU010000178.1:0-6429 GCA_046596815.1 Acidimicrobiales bacterium
TGCCGCCCTCAACTCGGCGGTGTGGTCGGGTGGCTCGTTCATCTACGTGCCGCCCGGCGTCGAGGTCGAAATGCCCCTGCAGGCCTACTTCCGGATCAACTCCGAGAACGCCGGCCAGTTCGAGCGCACGCTGATCATCGCCGATGAGGGCGCCAAGGTGCACTACGTCGAGGGCTGCTCGGCTCCCGTCTATACCAGCGACTCGCTGCACTCGGCCGTCGTCGAGCTGGTGGCCAAGCCGTCGGCCCGCATCACCTACACGACCATCCAGAACTGGTCGCCCAACGTCTACAACCTCGTCACCAAGCGGGCCCGCGCCGAGGAGGCCGCCCACGTCGAGTGGATCGACGGCAACATCGGCAGCCGCCTGACGATGAAGTACCCGTCGGTCGTGCTCGCCGGGCGCAAGGCGTCGGGCGAAGTGCTGTCCGTCGCCTACGCCGGCCCGGGCCAGCACCAGGATGCCGGCGCCAAGATGATCCACGCCGCCCCCGAGACGACCTCCACGATCGTGTCGAAGTCGATCTCCAAGGACGGCGGCCGCACCTCCTATCGCGGTCTCGTCAAGATCGACGAAGGTGCGTACGGATCGAAGGCGTTCGTCCGCTGCGATGCGCTCCTGCTCGACGACATCTCCCGCTCGGACACCTATCCCCGCCAGGAGATCCACGAGAAGGACGCACAGATCGGCCACGAGGCCAGCGTCTCCAAGGTCTCCGAAGATCAGCTCTTCTACCTGATGAGCCGGGGCCTGTCCGAGGAGCAATCCATGGGCATGATCGTCAACGGATTCATCGAGCCGATCACCCGCACCCTGCCCATGGAGTACGCAGTGGAGTGGAGCCGGCTCATCGAACTGCAGATGGAAGGATCGGTCGGTTAGTGGCAAATCCCGCGCTCAACGAGAAGGCGTTCGCACCCGAGCGTTTCCGCACCGTCGACCTGAGTCGTGGCGGCCCGATCTCGGGCGAGCCCGGCGTCACCGAGCCGGCAAGTGGTTCTGAGGCCTGGCGCGACCGGATGACGCTCGACGGCACGGTGCTGCGCAGCCTCATCCTCTTCCCGATCCTGCTGGCCGCCGGGTGGTTCGGCTGGCAGTCGGTCGAACGGGGAGAGCTCGGCGTGGCCCTTCCCGGTTGGTTGCTCCCGGCGTTGCTCGCCGGTTTCGGAGTGGCCCTGCTCACCATCTTCAAGCCGCGGGTCTCGCCCTTCACCGCACCCCTCTACGCCGTCATCGAGGGCCTCGTCCTCGGTGCGATCTCGGCTGTCTACGAGATCCAATACAAGGGCATCGTCCTGCAGGCCGTCATGCTCACCGGCGCCGTCTTCGTGATCATGCTGGGCCTGTTTTCGAAGCGCATCATCAAGGTCGACGACCGCCTGCGCAGGGGCATCACCGCCGCCACGCTGGCCGTCATGGTCGTGTACCTCCTGTCGTTCGTGATGCGGCTCTTCGGAGCGGACATCCCCTTCATCCATGAGGCCAGCCCCCTCGGCATCCTGTTCAGCCTCGTGGTCGTCGGCATCGCCTCGGCCAACCTGCTGCTCGACTTCGACCTCATCGAGAAGGGCGTGCAGAACGGCGCTCCGAAGTGGATGGAGTGGTACGCCGCCTTCGGCCTGCTCGTCACGCTGGTCTGGCTGTACCTCGAGTTGCTCCGCCTGTTGTCGAAGCTCCGCAGCCGCTAACCGTCGCAGCCGGGACGACCGCTATGCCGATGCGGGAGCACTGCAAGCACTTCCAGAGCCGCACCTACGCCTCGGGCGAAGTGGCGCGATTCTGTGTGCTCGACCTCGCTCCCGAGGCCCCCTGGCGCTGCCCCGACGACTGTCCCCGTTACGAGCAGCGCATGGCCGACGTCGGATGGGCCGTCGGCAGCCTGGTGCGACCGGGAACGCCGGAGGAACCGGACATGATCGAGCTCAACGACCACGCTGCGGCATTGCTCGACGAGGCCGAGGACATCCTCAACGCCGCCGGCCCCGACATCCTGGCCGAGGTCGAGAAGCAACGGGCCAAGGATCGTCCTCGCAGTGAGGGCGGGCCCAACCTCATCGACAAGCTGAAGGACCGCTTCAAGCGCCGTACATGATGGTGCTGCCGTATCGCATCGTCGATGTATTCACCGATCGTCCGCTGGCCGGCAATGCGCTCTGCGTCGTTGCGCCCCCCGAGGGCGCGGTCATCGACGACGCTCGGATGCTGGCCATCGCCCGCGAGGTCAACTTGAGCGAGACCGCGTTCGTCACCAGAACCGCCGACGACGCCTATGACGTGCGTATCTTCACGCCGGAGGCCGAGTTGCCCTTCGCCGGCCATCCGACGCTGGGTTCGGCCTGGACGTTGGGCCCCGGGCGGTGGACCCAGCGGTCACCGGGCGCCACCGTGACGGTCGAGGTCACGGAGGCAGAGGCCGTCATGTCGCAACCCGATCCGACCTTCACCGAGGTCTACCCGGCCGACGCCCTTCGAGGCCTCGGGCTGGCCGAGTCGGCGGCGACCGCCGCCTTCGTCGCCGAGATCGGGGGCACTCGCCACCTCCTGGTTCCCACGGCGGCTTCCCTCGATCGCCTTCGTCCCGACATCGGAGCGCTCCAGCTCGTCGCTCGGCCGGTGGGCTGCACGACCGTCGGTGTCTTTCGCCGGATCGACGACGGCCGCATGCACGCCCGCGTCTTCGTGCCCGGCTCGAGCGTCCCGGAGGATCCGGGGACGGGCTCGGCCGCAGGTCCGATCGGTGTGCTGGCTCGGCGGCTGTGGGGCACCGACGTCGACGTCGTCATCGACCAGGGCGTCGAGCTGGGCCGTCCGTGCCGGATGGAGGTCCACGCCGAAGAGGGAAACCTTCGGGTCGGCGGGGCCGTCTCGGCCGTCGCTCAGGGCATATTCAGCCTTCCGGACCTATGATCACCGCTCCGGGGGAAGCGCTCGTCGCTTCCCTTCTTCGCGACTCCTGGGACTTTTTCCTCTGACTTCTTTCACCGTCGACCGAGCAGCATCGCTTTCCGGCCCCGAGTGGCTGCAGTCTCGTCGCGTCGCGGCCGCCGAGCGGTTCGTGACGATGGCACTGCCGACCACCGATGACGAGTTGTGGCGTTACACGCCCATCAAGGACCTCGACCTGTCCGGGTACGCCCTGGCCGGCGTCGAGGATGCGGTGCTCGAGCGCCCCGATGGTGGCAGCGTCTTCGCACGGGCGGTGGACGATTGGGCGGCGTTGATCGTGATCGTCGACGGGCGCTTGCTGGCGACCGATCTCGGTGCGTCGTCGGCCGCCGCCGGACTGACCATCGAAGCCAGCGCCGAGACCTCCATGCTCGACGTTCCCGACCCCGATGCGCTGAGCGCACTGCACGACGCCTTCGTCGGCGATGTGGTTGTCGTGCGGGTGGCCAAGGGCGCCGTGATCGAGCGACCCATCGTGGTCGTGCAGGTGAGTTCCGAGCCGAACGCCGCCAGCTTCCCCCACGTCATCTTCGACGTCGGCGAGCAGGCGGAAGTCACGATCGTCGACCACTGGACGTCGTCCGAAGCGGGTGGCGCCGGGGCTTTCGTGAGCCCGGTGGTCGAGCTGCGTTCGGCCGCCGCCGCCAATGTCCGCTACATCTGCGTGCAGGACTTTGCCGCCGACAGTTGGTCGACCGGCCACCTGCTCATCGCCCCCGGGCGCGACGCCACCACCAAGGTGTGGCTGGCTGCCCTCGGAGGCCGGTATGCACGCTTCTACGTCGATGCCGAGTTGGCCGACCAGGCGGCCACGGTCGACATCGCCGGGGTCTACTTCGGCGAGAACGACCAGGTGCTCGACTTCCGTTCGCTGCAAGACCACCGTTCGAGCCGCACGGTGAGCAACCTGCTGCTCAAGGGGGCGGTGGTCGACGAGGCCCACGCCGTCTACACCGGCATGATCCGGGTGCGAGAAGGGGCCAAGGCGACCGAGTCATTCCTGGCCAACCGCAACCTCGTGCTGGCCGACGGGGCCCGCGTCGACTCGGTGCCCAACCTCGAGATCGTCAACGAGAACGACATCAAGAGCTGTGGGCACGCCGCCGCCACCGGCCCGGTTGACGAGGAGCACGTCTTTTATCTCGAGAGCCGGGGCGTGCCGACCGACGTGGCGCAGCGTCTCATCGTCTTCGGGTTCTTCGACGACGTCGTAGCCGGCATCCCCGTGCCCGGCGTTCACGAACCGTTGCGCACCGCTATCGCCCGCAAGCTGGCCAAGGCCTCCGTCGATGCATGATCCGATCCGGGTGTGTGCCCGTGACGACGTGCCCGCAGGCGCGGCCCGCCGCTTCGACATCGCCGGGCTGCGCCTGTGCATCGTGCGCATCGGCGACGACTTCTACGCCATCGGCGACGAGTGCAGCCACGAGGATTACTCCCTGGCCGAAGGTGAGGTGCTGGTCGACGACGGCACCATCGAGTGCTGGAAGCACGGGAGCCTCTTCTCCCTGTCGACGGGCGAACCCCAGTGCCTGCCCGCCACCCAGTCGGTGCCCGTCTACGACGTCACCGTCGAGGGCGACGATGTCCTGGTGACCAAGTCATGAGCGCGGTCATGAGTGAACTGGTCATCTCGGGGTTGCGGGCCGGGGTTGCGGGGCGGGAGATCCTCAAGGGGGTCGACCTCACCGTGCGCTCGGGCGAAGTGCACGCCGTCATGGGTCCGAACGGATCGGGCAAGAGCACGCTCTCCCACGTCATCATGGGTCGCCCCGGCTACGAGGTCCTCGGTGGATCCGTGACCCTCGACGGGGTCGAGTTGCTCGAGCTGCCCACGTGGAAGCGGGCCCAGGCCGGCCTCTTCCTCGCCATGCAGTACCCCACCGAGGTGCCGGGCGTCAGCCTCTTCGAGACCCTCGAGGAAGCTGCCATCGCCGCCGGGCGCGATCCCTCCGAGGTGGTGGCCAAGGCGAAGTCCGAAGCCGTCCGCATCGGATTCGACGAGCGCTTCTTGACCCGCGCCCTCAACGTCGACCTGTCGGGCGGCGAGAAGAAGCGCAACGAGACCCTGCAGCTGAGCGTGCTCGAGCCGAAGATCGCCATCCTCGACGAACTCGACTCGGGCCTCGACGTCGACGCCTTGCGCGACGTGAGCCGGCGGGTCGAGGCGGGGACCACCGAGACGGGCCTCGGCGTGCTCGCCATCACCCACTACACGCGGCTGTTGCTCGAGTTGAAGCCCGACGTTGTCCACGTGTTGTCGGGCGGGCGGATCGTGAAGAGCGGCGGGCCGGAATTGGCGGACGAACTCGAAGTCACGGGGTATGTCCCGTACGGTGCGTCGGAGAAGGCCGCCCCGCCCGCGGCCGATCCTTTCGCAGATCCGCTCGCCTGAACCACACACCTCCTGGGAGATTTCATGAAGCAACTGTCCGGTCTCGACAGCACCTTTCTCACCATGGAAACCGACTCGCAGTTCGGTCACGTTTCGAGCGTGTCGATCTACGAGCGACCTGACGATCCGACCTTCCAGCCCTACGAGGCGTGGCGCGCGGCCATCGAGAAGCGACTCCATCTGCTCGAGCCGCTACGCCGGCGTCTGGTCGAGGTGCCGTACGACATCGACCACCCGTACTGGGCCGAAGACCCCGACTTCGACCTCGACTATCACGTCCGCCACACCGCCCTCCCGCCCCCCGGTGGCGACGCGCAGATGTCGAAGCTGGTGGCCCGGCTGATCGGCCGACCCCTCGACCGGAAGCGTCCACTGTGGGAGAGCTACGTCGTCGAAGGTCTGGCCGACGACCGCTTCGCCGTCTTCACCAAAGTCCACCACGCCACGGTCGACGGTGCGTCCGGTGCCGAGTTGTTGATGCTGATGCTCGACTCGACCCCCGAGGGCGACGAGATCGTCCCGCCCGAGCACGAGTGGAAGCCCGAGCGCATCCCCTCGGACGTCGAAGTTCTGAATCTGGCCGCACTGAACCTGCTCCGCAAGCCCGGCCGGGCGCTGTTGTTGAGCGCCCGCGCCGCTCGCGAGATCGGGAAAGCGACCCGCAACCCGGTGCTCACGGCTGCCGCTCAGCAGTGGCGTTCGAGCCTGCAGGGTCCGTTGGGTGCCGTCCTCAACATCGGACGTTCGCGCGACGAGGATCGTGACCCGCCGCCCCCGCTCCCCAGTCTTCGCGCCCCCCGGACACCGTGGAACCGCAGCATCACGGCCCACCGTAATTTTGCCTTCCAGTCGACGTCGCTCGAGGCCATCAAGGCCATCAAGAACGCCATGGGGGCGACGGTCAACGACATCGTCATGGGTGCCTGCACCGGTGGCCTCCGTACCTATCTCGAGGAGAAGGGCCAGCTGCCCGACGAGCCCCTCGTCGCCATGGTGCCGGTCTCGATCCGCACCGGCAACGAGACCGACAAATGGACCAACCGAGTCTCGGGCCTCGTCGCTTCTCTACCGACGAACGAGCCCGACC
>JBKJLU010000119.1:0-3584 GCA_046596815.1 Acidimicrobiales bacterium
CGTCGCGGCCTTCGGCCGAGCCCTCGATGGCGCCGAAGCCGTACTCGGCGCGGTGATCGTGTCGCTCGGTTACCTCGTCCCGCTCGCCCTGTTGGTGGCGCTGGGTTGGCTGGCGGCCCGCCCGGTGCTGCGCCTGCGCCGGGTCGAGTCGTGATCCCTCAGCGCCCGAGGATGCGTCGCAACAGGTTGACGGCCCCGTCCTTGTCGAGGGGGTCGTTGAGGTTGCCGCACTTCGGCGACTGCACACACGACGGGCACCCGCCCTCGCACGGACAGGCAGCGATGGCATCGAGGGTCGCTTCGAGATGGCTCGGTCCGGCGGCGAACCCCAACTCGGCGATTCCCGCACCGCCGGGGTAGCCGTCGTAGATGACGATCGTCGGGAGCCCGGTGTCGGCCTGCAGGGCGGTCGACACGCCGCCGACGTCCCACCGGTCGCAGATGGTGAAGAGGGGCAGCATGCCGATCCCGGCGTGTTCGGCGGCGTGGAGGGTGCCGGCCACGTCCCGGGGAGCGACGTGGGCGGCGGCCAACTCGGCGGGATCCACGGTGTACCAGAAGGCCCGGGTGGTGAGGCACGTCGGGGGCAGGTCGAGGTCGACGTCGCCCAGGTTCTCGCCTCCCAGCAGCGAGAGTCTCCGATAGCCGGTCACCCGATCGGTCACTTCGACCGTGCCGAGCGCCAGGCGGGCCGAGCCGACGTCGATGGTCTGTTCGGTCTCGAGGATGGTCACCGACGTCTCGGACCGCGCCTGGGTCGTTTCCTCCGGGTCGACAGCAACGACCCACGCCGCATGGTCGTCGAGGTCGAGGCGATCGACGCGGTAGTGCTGGCCCTGGTGCAGGTAGATGGCGCCTGGATGCACCGAGGTGAAGGCGCGACTGCGGTCGACCGTTCCGATCAGCGTGCTGTCGGCGTCGACGATCGAGAACTCACCGCTCGTCCCTGTCCGCAGACCGACCGCTCGCGAAGGACGTTCCCGCCCGGCGTAGACGGCGCGACCCTCCCTCAGTCGCAGGTCGTCGTCGACCACGAGTTGGCGGATCCCATCGGCCAAGTCGTCGTCCCAATAGCGGTCGTCGGCGGGGGTGAGCGGCAACTCGTAGGCCGCGCACGCCAGGTGGGGGCCGAGGACGAAGGCATTCGACGGGTTCACCACCACCGGCTCGGGCGACCGGGAGAACAGTTCCTGCGGATGAGCCATGAACCATTGGTCGAGGGCATCAGGGCCGGCCACGAGCACGGCCAACGATCGCTGTTGTTGGCGGCCCGCCCTTCCGGCCTGCTGCCACATCGAGGCGATGGTGCCGGGGAACCCGTTGAGGATGCAGAAGTCGAGGCCGCCCACGTCGATGCCGAGTTCGAGGGCGCTGGTGGCCGAGACGCCCCGCAGCCGACCGCTGAACAGCTCGTCCTCGATCTCTCGTCGCTCGCTCGCGAGGTAGCCCGATCGGTAGGGGCGGACGGACGGAGCGAGCGCCTCGGGCAACTGGTCTCGGGCCCGGGCGGCCACGAGCTCGGCCCCCTTGCGACTGCGGGTGAAGGCGATGCCGCGGTAGCTGGTCGCCACCAACGCCGCCAACAGCGACGCCGCCTCGACGTTTCCTGATCCCCTGGCTCCCGGCTCGCGATGTTCGAGCAGCGGTGGGTTCCAGAGGGCGAAGAGCCGTTCGCCCCGGGGCGAGCCGTCGTCGGTGACCTCGTCGACGGGCACGCCACAGATGGCCGAGGCCAGACGACCGGGTTGCCCGACCGTGGCCGAGCCGAGGATGAAGGTCGGATCCGACCCGTACAGGTTGCACAAACGCCGCAGCCGGCGGATGAGGTGGGCGACGTGGGTGCCGAAGATGCCCCGCAGTGTGTGCAGTTCGTCGAGCACGACGTAACGCAGGCGCATCAGGAACGTGGCCCAGCGGCCGTGGTTCGGGAGGATGCCGGCGTGGAGCATGTCGGGATTGGTGAGCACGACATTGGCATTGCGGCGCACCCAGGCCCGGGTGTCGGGGTCGGTGTCGCCGTCGTAGGTGGCCGGAACCAGTCCCGGCACCTCGAGGCCCGCCAGCGACCGGAGTTGGTCGTGGGCGAGGGCCTTGGTCGGATAGAGCAGCAACGCCGACGAATCGCCGGCCGATGAGAGCACGGCTTCGGCAATCGGGATCTGGAAGCAGAGCGACTTGCCAGACCCCGTACCGGTGGCCACGGCCACCGACCGACCACGACGGATCAGGTCGACGGCCCTGGCTTGGTGCGACCACAACGGAGGCAGGCGTTCGCCCAGCAGCGGATGCAGCCGTTGTGCCGTCTCGGCCTCCTGGGCCGGTCGTGCGGCAAGGCGTTCGAGATGCACCAGTTGGGAGCGTGTGCTGAGCGAGTCGAGCAGGGACTCGAGGCGATCAGCGGGCACAGGTATGACAGTACGGCGAGGGGGGTACTACGTTTCCGACCGCTGGCGCTGCACTTGCCCGCGCGTTCTCACCGAATCCCCTACGAGGAGCCGACATGGAACTGGATCTCGACGTCACCGAGCAGAACGGTGTCGCCGTGCTCGCCGTCAAAGGTGAGGTCGACGTCTACACGGCGCCCCGCCTCCGGGAGAAGCTCGTCGAACTCGTCACTCAGGGCAAGCACCGCATCGTCGTCAACCTCGAAGGCGTCGAGTTCCTCGACTCCACCGGCCTCGGTGTGCTTGTCGGCGGATTGAAGCGGGTTCGCAGCCACAACGGCGACCTCAGCCTCGTCTGCACGCAGCACCGCATCCTGAAGGTGTTCGAAATCACCGGACTGACGAAAGTCTTCTCGATCCACGACACGGTCGACGCTGCCGTCGCCGAATAGTTCTCTCGTGGACTCGGCCATCGAGCTCGAGATCCCGGCGCGCCCTGAATACGTCGCGCTCGCGCGGCTGGTCGT
Source organism: Acidimicrobiales bacterium (assembly GCA_046596815.1). Lineage (GTDB taxonomy): Bacteria > Actinomycetota > Acidimicrobiia > Acidimicrobiales > CADCTF01 > DATLED01. Next base: position 2,912 of record JBKJLU010000119.1, read on the forward strand.
GTCTTCCCTGGCGTCGACCCGCCGTGATCTCACGGACGACCGCATCGACGACCTGAAGGTGGCCGTTTCCGAAGCGTGTACGAACGCCATCGAAGCCCATCATTCGGCGGATTCCAACGACAGCGTGGTCATCCGCTGCGCCGAACTCGACGACCGCATCGAGATCGAGATCGAGGATCGCGGTCGCGGGTTCGATCCGGAGACGCTCCCGGAGCACCCGCCGGTCACCGATCCCGATCGGCTCAACTTCGAGCGCGGTCTCGGCATCCCCCTCATCCGGACGCTCGTTGACGACGTCCTCATCGACTCCTCGGGGAACGGCACCAAGGTGACCATGTCGATGCGGTGTCTCCCGGTCGACCCCCTCGACACCAGCAACGACATCGACTTCGATTTCGACATCGATCTCGATGCCCTCGACACTGCCGGACCCGACGGCGCGGAGGAACGACCTTCGTAAGGTCTATTTACCCGATTCGCCGATGAGGATGCGCTTGACTGCGTCCTCGCTTGGCAGCGTCGTCAAGGCCAAGACTTCGTCGCCGCCTTCGAGCATCGTGTCGCCACGGGGGACGACGACGTGACCGCCCCGCACGATGGCCACGACGGTCGCGTCACGAGGAAACCCAAGATCGAGAATCGTTCGGTCCTTGGCCGGGGAGTCCTCGGCCAA
>JBKJLU010000217.1:0-3439 GCA_046596815.1 Acidimicrobiales bacterium
GAGCGTGGCGTACAGGCGAGCGGTGATCGTCAGGGGCGTGGGCTTGTCGGCCTCGAAGCCGCCAGGGGTCGTGGCGATCTCGGCGTCGGGGGCGGCGGCGGACTCGTTCCCGGAGAAGGCCGCCGGCGGGGCGGTGAAGCTCCCGCTCGAGCTCTCGAAGGTGCGGCCCGTCGAGAACGTGCCCGACGGCTGGACGGCGAAGCTCTGCGGACCCGTGTCGAACGTGGCCGTGGGGACGGCCAGGGGCGCATCCGTCGGCACTGCAGCTGCGGGCGACGAGGTGGACGCGTTGGCCACCGGCAGTGCAGAAGCCGGCGCCGTGGCCACCAGTCCGCCCCGCCCGGCGCGCTCGCCCGGGAGGAAGGCCGCCATGAGGAGGATGGCGATCACGGTGACGACCACCGGACGGTAGCGAGCCAGGCCTTTGGTGATGTCACCGATACGGACGTCGGAGAGGCGATCCATGTCAATGGCCATTGTGTCACGCCGCTGACTAGTTCTTGACCCGCGGGTCAGTTACCATCGCTCCCGGACGTGCCAGGGGGCACGCCTCGGCTGGATCATGGGGAGTCAATGAGCGATACCGACGTCGCACCGAAGCGCGAATCGATCGCCGTTCGGGGCAGTTGGGTCGACGACGAGCGCATCCGTCGCGTCGTCGGCGGCATCGCCATCGCCCTGCTGGTGCTCTACGCCGTCTTCCTGGTGCAGCGGAAGCTCGAGGTTCCGGTTGGCGTGCTCGTCCAGGGCATGGTCATCGGTGGCCTCACGGCGTTGATCGCCTTCGGTCTGGCCCTCATCTATCGGGCCAACCGCATCATCAACTTCGCTCAGGGCGATCTCGGCGGCATCCCCGCCTCCCTCGGCGTCGTGCTCATCCTCAGCCGCGGGTTCCCGTATTTCGTGGCCCTGCCCATCGCCATCGCCACCGGCATCGCCCTCGGCGCCTTCGTCGAGTTCATCTTCATCCGCCGGTTCTTCAAAGCACCCCGCCTGATCCTCACCGTGGTGACGATCGGCGTCTCCCAGATCCTGGCCGGCGTGGCCACCGGTCTCCCCCGGGCCTTCGGCCTCGACGGCCTGCAGAACAGCATCCAGTCGCCCCTGAACCTGAACTTCAACATCGGTTCGGTGCGCTTCGGCGGCAACGAGATCATGGCCGCCATCGCCGTGCCCCTGGTGATCGCCGGCCTCGCTGCGTTCTTCCGCTACACCAACATCGGCATCGCCGTGCGGGCGTCGGCCGAGAGCGCCGACCGGGCGTCCCTCCTGGGCGTCCCGGTCAAGCGCATCGAGACCATCGTGTGGGTCGTGGCCACCGTGCTGGCCACCGTCGCCATCTTCCTGCGGGCCGGCATCCTCGGCCTCCCGATCGGCAGCGTGCTCGGGCCGACCATCCTGTTGCGGGCGCTGGCCGCCGGCATCGTCGGACGGATGGAGCGCCTCCCGGTCATCTTCATCGCCTCGCTCCTCCTCGGCATCCTCGAAGCCGCCCTCACCTACCGGGGTCAGATCGCCCTCATCGACCCTGCGCTGTTCCTGATCGTTCTCGGCACCCTGTTGCTGCAGCGCCGCAAGCAGGGCTCGCGGGTCGACGACGACCAGACGTCGTCGTGGCAGGCCGCTCTCGACGTGCGCCCGATCCCTCGTGAGTTGCGCAACCTGCCCGAGGTCCGCTGGGGCATCCGGGGTCTCCTGGCCGTCGGCACCCTCGTCCTCTTCGCCCTCCCGCTATTCCTGGGCGAGGGCCAGATCAACCTGGCGGCCGTCGTCCTCATCTGGACGATGATCGCCATCTCCCTCGTCGTCCTCACCGGATGGGCCGGGCAGGTGAGCCTCGGCCAGATCGCCTTCGTGGCCATCGGTGCCGTGATCGGCGGCTACCTCACCAGCTCGCGCGGGTGGGACATCAGCCTCGCCATCCTCGGAGCCGGCATCGTCGGGGCGATCTCGGCCATCGTCATCGGACTCCCCGCCCTGCGCATCCGCGGCCTCTTCCTCGCCGTGGTCACCCTGGCCTTCGCCCTCGCGGTCTCGGCCGTCGTCCTCAGCCCGGTGTACCTGCCGTGGATCCCGAGTGGGCGCATCGAGCGCACCGCCCTCTTCGGCCGCATCGCCATCGACACCGAGGACCGCTACTACTACTTCTGCGTCGGCGTCCTCTTCCTGATCGTGGCCATCGTCCGGGGGGTCCGCCGCAGCCGCACCGGCCGCGTGCTCATTGGCGTGCGCGAGAACTCCCGGGCCGCCCAGTCCTATGGCGTCAACGCCACCACGGCCAAGCTCACCGGGTTCGCCATCTCCGGCTTCATCGCCGCCGTCGCCGGCGCCGTCTTCGTGCACCACCAGCAGAGCCTCGGCCTCTCGGCCTACGACGTCGGCCAGAGCCGTCGAGCCTTCACCATGGTGGTCATCGGTGGCCTCGGCACCATCCCGGGTGCGTTCCTCGGCGCCTTCTTCATCCAGGGCGTCGACTACTTCCGCAACATCTTCCCCGAGGTCGTGCGGCCCTACCTGCAGTTCCTCACCAGCGGTGTCGGCCTGATCCTGGTGCTGCTGCTGCTGCCCGGCGGGTTCAGCCAGGGCTTCTACGGCTTACGCGACCGATTCCTGCGCCGCATCGCCGAGCGTCGCGGCCTGCTCGTGCCCAGCCTGGTGGCCGACAGTCGCACCGGCTCCACGACCGAAGCAGCCGTCGATCCCGACGCTGCTCCCCTCCTCCCCCAGGCGAGCGAAGACGAACTCAGCAACGCCCTCTTCCGGGCCGCCGGCGAGATGGAAGCGGCCGCCGAAGCCGACGAGAACGAGAGCGCCGACGAAGATCCGCAACCGGACTCCCGGACGTCGACGGCGGTGGCCACCCTGCCCCGCCGCACCCGCACGAGGACCCGCAACGGCAAGGACGCCGAGTGACCGCCACCGAGACACCCCCGAACGAGACTGCGCCTGGCGCACCGGCGCCGCCCAAACGGGGCTTCCGACTCAGCGATCTCAAGCTGTCGAACATCACCGGCGGGCTCCCGACGACGCCGCTGCTCATCCTCTTCGTGTTGAACGCAGTCGACGAACTCGACCGCTCGGCCTTCACCGTTCTGCTCCCCGAGATCCGGGACGCCTTCGGCCTCGACAACCAGGGCATCTTCACGGTCATCGCCCTCGTCGGTGCCCTCTCCTACGGGCTGCAGCCGCTCATCGGTTACTACGGCGACCGCACCAATCGCACCCGGTTGGCGACAGCCGGCGGCATTGCCCTCATCGTCTTCAGCGTGGCCACCGGCTTGGCGCCCGTCGTCTTCATCCTGGTGATCGCCCGCTGCGGATCCGCCGTCGGACGGCTGGTCGTCGACCCCACCCACAACTCGCTGATCGCCGACTACTACCCGCCCGAGCACCGCACCAAGGTCTACGGCTTCCACCGGGCCGCCAACTCCGTCGGCCA
>JBKJLU010000437.1:0-9299 GCA_046596815.1 Acidimicrobiales bacterium
TGACGATGGGGCTGAGCATCGGCGAGCAGGCGCTGAACCCGGTGCGTGCGGTGGCGCTGGGTCTGCTCACCGACGCCGTCGTGTTCTCGAACCGCACCAACGCCCGCAACGCCCTCATCCTCTACGGCGTCTTCCTCGTGTACGGCTCGGCCAGTACGGCCGTCACGTTCCCGATGCGCATGCACCTGCGGGAGAGTGTGAGCCACGCCGTCGACCGTGAACTCGTCGACCTCGCCGGCAAGGTTCCGGGCATCGAACACTTCGAACGGGCCGAGTACGCCGACAAGGTCGAGCTGTTACGGGCGGGTCGCGGCCAACTTGCTTCTCTGCCCGATGCCCTCACCTACAACCTGTCGATGCCGGTGCAGGTCATCGTCACCGCCCTCGTGCTCGCCCGCGCCCACCCGGCCCTGCTTGCACTTCCGCTGTTCGGATTGCCGACCCTGTACGTGAGTCAGCGGGCCGCCCTGAAGTTGCAGGGCCTGCAGGAAGAACTGGCCGAGCGAGGTCGCGTCCGTGGCCACCTCTTCACCACCGCCTTGTCCAACGAGGCGGGGAAGGAGCTACGGGTCTTCGGCCTCGGCCCGACCCTGCTGCGTCGCCGCAACGAGATCTGGAAGGGGATGGAGAGCCAGATCCTCCGGGTCAACCTCCGGTACGTGGGTCAGTCGACGGCCGCCTGGGCGGTGTTCGCCTGCGGATACATCGGCGCCGTCGCCCTGGTCGCGTACGACGCGACGCAGGGCCGGGCCACACCGGGTGATGTCGTGCTCGCCGTGTCGCTGGCCGCGCAGGTCCGAGGCCAGCTGGCGAACCTGTCTGGCATGGTCAGTTGGCTCATCGAGACCCTCAAGGCGGCCGAGCGCTTCGTCTGGCTGTCCGACCATGCGCGTGACGCCATCGCCCGAGCCGTCCCTACGCATCGGTCACCAGCGCCGAGTCGCATCGACGACGGCATCCGCTTCGAGGGGGTGGCCTTTCGGTACCCCGGCACCGACGAGGACGTGTTGCGCGATGTCGACCTCCACATTCCTGCGGGCGCGACCGTGGCCGTCGTGGGTGACAACGGCGCCGGCAAGTCGACCCTGGTCAAGTTGCTCGCTCGTTACTACGAGCCGACCGAGGGACGGATTCTCGTGGATGGTGTCGATCTCGCGGACATCGAGGTCGACGAGTGGCGTCAACGCCTCTCCGCCGGATTCCAGGATTTCGTGCGCTTCGAACTCGTGGCGCGAGAGGTCGTGGGTATAGGCCGCATCGATGACCTCGACTCGGTGGAGGCCGTGACCGAAGCCCTCGATCGGGCATCGGCCCGGGGCGTCCTCGACGAACTGACCGATGGCCTCGAAGCCCAACTCGGCAAGAGTTTCGAGGGCGGGTCCGAGCTTTCGGGTGGCCAATGGCAGAAGCTGGCCCTCGGTCGTTCGATGATGCGCGAAGACCCCTTGCTCCTCCTGCTCGACGAACCGACGGCGGCCCTCGACGCCCCGAGCGAGCATGCGCTGTTCGAGCGCTACGCCGGCGCCGCCCGCCGCGCGGCGTCGACGACCGGAGCCATCACCCTTCTGGTGAGCCATCGCTTTTCGACCGTCCGCATGGCCGACCTGATCCTGGTCATCGACGGAGCCACCGTGGCCGAGTCGGGCGACCACCAGTCCTTGGTACAGGCAGGTCGCCTCTACGCCGAGCTCTACGAATTGCAGGCGAGAAGCTACCGATAACTTCGCGGCGCCGGGTAGGGCGGTGTCCCTGAGCTCGGCTCAGCGGCCCCTCGGGTTGAGTTGCTCGGCTGAACCGACCAGCCATATGCCTCGGTCGGCCGCCTCGAGGGCGGCGGCATTGTTGCGGGCCAGCTGTTCCGTCCACTCGGCGGGTGTCCACACCATCGGTTGCACGAGAGCCGGTGGTTCGCCCATGGAGACGATCCGCTCGAGCCAACCGTCTGCGACATGCTCGGCGATCACGAGCACGTCGACGTCACTCCAGAGGTTGAAGTCGCCCCGGGCCACAGAACCGAACACCACGAATGTAGCGATGGCATCGACATCCGAAAGGGCACTCGTCGCATCGTCCGGTCCGACATGCTCGCCCGGAGCACCACCGGGGTAGGCATCGGGATACCTCGTCGGGATGTGGTACCGAGAGAGGCGCCGGTGGCACGCCCATTGGTGGAACCCGGACGCGGCCTGCACGGACGCGCTCTCCCGGGCCTCGGTCGTCGGCCACGTCGAAACCGTACGGGGCCGGCGTGGTGACGGCGTTCACCTCCTGCGTCGTAGGCTCGAAGCTATGCCTCGACCGATCTGGAGCGGGTCCATCAGCTTCGGGCTCGTGAACGTGCCCGTGAAGCTTTTCACCGCCCAGTCGCCGAAGGACGTGCGCTTCAATCAGCTGCACGCCGCCGACAATTCCCGTGTGCGGATGAAGCGGTTCTGCGAGGCGGAGAACATCGAGATCCCGTTCGACGAGATCGTCAAGGGCTACGAGATCGGTCCTGACCAGTACGTCATCATCGACCCCAAGGAGCTCGAGGAATTCGATCCGAAGGCCACGCACACGATCGACATCGAAGAGTTCGTGCACCTCGATCAGATCGATCCGATCTTCTTCGAGCGGGCCTACTACCTGGTGCCCGACGAGCGTTCGGCCAAGCCCTACCGGTTGTTGGCCGAGGCGCTCGCCGACAGCGACAAGGTCGCCATCGCCCGCTTCGTGATGCGCACCAAGCAGTACCTGTGCGCGGTGCGCGTGGTCGACGGGGTGCTCGTGCTCAACACGATGCTCTACAACGACGAAGTCGTGCCCGCAGCCGATCTCGACATCCCGGACGCCAGCGACATCGAGGTCACCGAGCGCGAGCTGAAGATGGCCCGCCAGCTCGTCGACTCGTTGACCGTCGACAACTTCGAGCCGGAGAAGTTCACCGACGACTACCGCCAACGGGTGATGGAACTGATCGAGCAGAAAGCGGCCGGCGAGGTCGTGGTGGCACGGGCGTCGGAGTCCGAACCCACGGCCGTGGTCGACCTCTTGGCCGCGCTCGAAGCCAGTGTCGCGGCCGCCAAGGAAGCGAAACGGGCCAAGGCCGACGTGGAGGCGGAGGCCAGCTGAGCGCCGTGACCATGGTCGACGTCGACGGGCACCAGCTCAAACTGTCGAACCTCGACAAGGTGCTCTATCCCGCCGACGGGTTCACCAAGGGCCAGGTCATCGACTACTACGCCCGCATCGCACCGGTGGCGGTTCCGCACTACGACGGCCGGCCAATGACGCTGAAGCGCTATCCCAACGGCGTCGACGACAAGTTCTTCTTCGAGAAGAACTCACCGAAGCACCGACCCGAGTGGGTGACGACGGCGCCGACGTGGAGCCGGCACTCGAAGCGGACCATCGACTTCACCGTCATCGATTCACCGGCGACGCTCGTCTGGACGGCCAACCTCGCCGCCATCGAGTTGCACCCATCGTTGTCGCTCGCATCCAAGCCTGAGCAGCCGACGATGGTCGTGTTCGACCTCGACCCCGGCGCGCCGGCCGACATCCGCCAGTGCTGCGAGGTGGCGTGTCATCTGCGCGAGCTGTTCGCTCACCTGAAGCTCGACGCCTTCCCCAAGACGTCCGGCTCGAAGGGCCTCCAGATCTACGTCCCCCTCAATACCTCCGTGACCTACGACGAGCCCAACGGCGGAACGAAGGGATTCGCGCTGGCCGTGGCCCAACTGCTCGAACGCCAGCATCCGGAACTGGTCGTCTCGAACATGGCCAAGGACCTGCGCCACGGCAAGATCCTCGTCGACTGGAGTCAGAACGACGAGAGCAAGACGACGTCGGGGGTGTACTCGCTGCGGGCTCGAGAGCATCCGACGGTGTCGACGCCCGTGACCTGGGACGAGGTCGAGATCGGCGATCCGGAACAGCTGACATTCACGGCGCCCGAGGTCCTCGACCGGGTCGATCGGCTCGGCGACCTTTTCCGCCCGACCCTCGATCTCGAGCAAACCCTCCCCAAGCTGGGCTGACGGTCGGCGTCGGGAGCGCCAGCGAGCAGCCGACATGTGAGCGTGGCAGCTTCATCGCCCGAAGCGAACCGAAGACACCGCGATCAAGTAGGGGTGCTTGAAGGTCGATGATGGGGGGGTGAATCGGCCGACGTCCGTGGAAGCTGACGTGCGGCCTGCGGGTCTGAGCGCCGTGACCGAGGTCGCGGGTGCACTCGCCGACAACCTTTCGCACGTGATCCGGGGGAAGCCCGAGGCGTTGCGGCTCTCGCTGGTGGCGCTGCTTTCCGGTCACCACCTGCTGTTGGAAGACGTGCCTGGCGTCGGCAAGACGATGTTGGCGAAGGCGTTGGCCAAGTCGTTGGGGGGCACGTTCCGGCGAGTGCAGGGAACCCCCGACCTTCTTCCCGCCGAGATCACCGGCGTCTCGGTGTTCCACAAGGCAACCGAGCAGTGGGAGTTCCGGCCAGGGCCGTTGTTCGCCAACGTCGTGCTCGTCGACGAGATCAACCGGGCCACGCCGCGCACGCAGTCGGCCCTGCTCGAGGCGATGGAGGAGCGGCAGGTCACCGTCGACGGACAGACGTGGAAGCTCCCCGAGCCGTTCTTCGTGGTGGCGACCCAGAACCCCGTCGAGCACGCCGGCACGTTCCCCCTCGTCGAAGGCCAGCGCGACCGCTTCGGTCTCGTGGTCGAACTCGGGCACCCGCACCGCACGGCCGAGCGGGAGCTGTTGCTCGGGGCCGGCGGCGCGGGTTCGCTCGATGCCATCCACGCCGTGTGCGATCCGGAGTCACTCGGAGCCGCCATCGCTGCGGTGCGCATGGTGCATTGCGCGCCGGTCCTTGCCGATTACGTGATCGATCTCTGCGCGTCGACCCGCGACCATCCCGAGGTGCTGCTCGGGGCCAGCGCTCGCGCCAGCTTGGCGTTGCTGCACGCGGCGAAGGCCCATGCTGCGCTGGCGGGTCGGGAGTTCGTCAACACCGATGACATCCAGGCCGTCACGGTGGCCTGTCTGGCCCACCGCCTGATGCTCAACGGCGGCACCGACCTGCCGACCTCCACGCTGCTGCTGCGTCGGATCGTCGACACGGTCCCCGTCCCTCGGGGCTGATGGCGTCCGGCCGGCCCGTCCCGGCCAACCTCTCGCGCCCGGCTCTGTCCCTGGCGGCAGTCGCGCTCGCCCTGTTCGGCATCGCCCGCACCACAGGTTCGGGTTGGCTCATCGTCATCCTCACGGGGATCGGGAGCGTGGTCGCGTTGGCGACGGTGCTGCCTCCGTTCACCCTTCGATCACTTGTCCTCGACGTGCGCCCGCCCCGGGAGGCGATGGTGGGGCGCACGACGGAGTTCACCGTTGATGTGACCGGAGGTCGTGGGCGGGCCGTCAAGTTCCGGGTCATGGGATTCGGCGGAACCTGGACGGGGGTCGTGACGCCGGCCTCTGGTCGGCTCGCCGTCGTCCCCGAGCGACGCGGGGTGATCGACGAGGTGGTCGTCGAGATCAGGTCGGCTGCCCCGATCGGACTGGTGTGGTGGCGCCGGCGCATGGTCGTCCAACTCGACCGGCCGATCGAGGTCGGGCCCGCGCCGATCGCGACATCGCTCGAGCCACCCTCGGGCCGCGACGACAGCGGGCGCAACGAACATCGGTCGATGGCGGCGATGGCCGACACCGTGCGGACGGTGCGGGAGTACCGACCGGGTGACGCCATCAAGTTGGTGCACTGGGCGGCCACAGCGCGCGCGGGCGAACTGATGACCAAGGAATTGGAGTCACCGATCATGCCCGCGCTGTGTCTGGCGGTCGACCTGCGCGGTCCGGCGGGCGATGCCGTCGAGGCGGCAGCTTCGCGAGCCGCAGGTGTCGCGCTCGCCGGTCTGGATGCGGGCCTCCCCGTTCTGATGCTCACGGCGGAGTCGGTCGGTCCCCGCAGCGGCCCGGTGACGACGCCGGGCGAGGTGAACCGTCGCCTCGCTAGGGCCGTCGGAGGGCCCCTTCCTCCTCCGCCGATAGGCACGACGCCCGTGCTGGTGACGCCCTCATGAGCGTATTGGCGGCGGTGAAGCGGGCCAACGCCAAGCACGATCCGGAGGAGTCGATCGCGCTGCGGGTCGCCGTGCTCGTGGCCGTGTTGGCGGCGTCGCTGGCGACGACTTCGCAGGGTGTCGGCGGACCGGTGTTGCGGGTCGCCGCCACTGTCGGCATCGCCGGCGGGTACGTCTACTCCCACTGGGCCCGCAAGCGCGACGGCTACCTGCTCAAGGCGGGTCTGGCCGTGGGCGTGCTGCTGGCGTTCGCCGGCTTCCTCTCCGATGCGAGCGGGCTGTCTGCCGGCGCCATCAATGAAGTCCAGATCCCGTTGGCCGAGCTCTTCCTCTGGGTGCAGTTCTTCCACTCCCTCGACGTCCCCGCCCGTCGCGACCTCATGTTCTCGTTGTTGTCGAGCCTCGTGCTGGTTGCGGTGGCCGGGGTGCTCTCGATCTCGGCGTCGCTCGGACCGAGCCTTGTCGTGTGGGGCATCGCCACGGTCGTCGGTCTCGTGCTGGCGTACCGCTCGGAGGTGCGTTCGCTGCCGGGTCTCGTCGGCGGAGGCGGGGCCGGAGACGTCGACGTCCGGCCGATGCGGCGGTCTCTGGCCTCGGCCCGTCCCCTCGTCGGTGTCGTCGTGTTGGTGTCGCTGGTTGCCGCCGCCGTCTTTCTCATCGTCCCTGCCGCGGGAGCCGGCAAGGCCGTCGCCTTCCCGGCTCGCCTTCCCAATTCGGTGCCCGTCCCCAATGCCGGTGGTCTTGCCAACCCGTCTCTCGGTGGGGGCGACCCGGCGGGCGACGGGAGGTCGTCGTCGACCGGCAACAGCAGTGCCGCGTCATCCGGCTACTTCGGCTTTTCCGACCGGCTCGACACCGGACAGCGGGGACGACCCGACCGCACGCTGGTCATGCGGGTCAAGGCGGCCCGACCGGACTTCTGGCGGGGCCAGTCGTTCGACGTGTGGGACGGGCGGGAGTGGCGCCAGAGCGATACCAAGCCGGTGCCGGTGCAGGGCGACCTTCCGATCGAGTTGCGGGGGGCGCCGGAAGACCGTCAGGACGGCATCCTCACCAGCGGCACCGACTTCGTCCAGACCGTCTTCGTCGAACAGGGCGGCCCCAACCTGATCTTCGCCGCCTATGCGCCGAGCCAGGTGTACTTCACCGATCGCACGCTGTTCGAGCTGAACGACGGCACGGTGCGCACGGCCGTGCAGCTGCCGAAGGGCGCCGTGTACACGGTGGTGAGCCGGCGCACGCCGGTGACCGCCGACCTGTTGCGCGCCAGTGATTCGATCCCGCAATCGCTGGCCCCGGCTCTCGTCTCGAGGTACACCCAGATCCCGGCGTCGACGCCGACGCGGGTGACCGACCTGGCCGAGCAGGTCACTGCGGGCGCGCCGACCACCTACGACAAGATCCGCGCGCTCGAAGGATGGATGTCCGAGAACACGAGCTACACCCTCGACATCCCGCCGCTCCCGAAGGGAGCCGACGCCGTCGACCAGTACCTCTTCGAGGACAAGCAGGGGTTCTGCGAGCAGATCGGCTCGGCCCTCGTCGTCATGCTGCGCAGCCTCGGCATCCCCGCCCGACTCGCCGTCGGCTTCGTCCCCGGCGAGCGCAATCCGTTCACCGGCCTGTGGGAGGTGCGGGGCAAGGACGCGCATGCGTGGGCCGAGGTCTGGTTCCCTGGCATCGGCTGGCAGGCCTTCGACCCGACGGCCGCCGTGCCCTTCGCCGGCGACCCGTTCTCCTCGGCCGCCGGCGCCGGACTGGCAAGTTTCGTCAAGGCCCGCCTGCCTCAGATCCCGGCGGGGTTGGCCAAGGTTGCGACCCTGGCCTTCGGCATCGGTTTCCCCCTCGCCGGCCTCGTATGGACCGCGGCCAAGCGCCGACGCCGACGTCTCGCGTGGGAGGCTCTGCCGTGGGCGGCCAAACAACTCGATCGCCTCGAACGCACCGGCGCCCGCATGGGCCGCTCTCGCAAGGAGTGGGAGAGCGCCTCCCGCTATGCCGACGTGCTCGCCCGGTCGGTCTTGCCCGACCCCCGGGTGCGGACCGTTGCTGCACTGCTCGAGGCCGACGCCTTCTCCGGCGCGACCCCATCCGAGGAACGTCGCTCCGAAGCCGAGCAGCTGCTCGATCTCATCGAAGCACACGGTCAGCCGGAGGTCAGAAGTCGAGGGCGCTGAGCTCGGGAACCCAGGCCGAGGCGCGCTGGCGGGCGGCGAGCCAGCGGTTTCGGTCGGGTTTGCGCTGCGGCTCGACGATGGCTTTCGGTGACCACCGGGAGGCGATGTCGGCTTCGTCCTTCCAGACGCCGGTGGCCAGCCCGGCGAGATAGGCGGCGCCGAGGGTGGTGGCTTCGAGGACGGGCGAGATCTCCACCGGTCGCTGGGTGGCATCCGCCAGCGCCTGGATGAAGACGGTGTTGGCCGACATGCCACCGTCGACTCGCAGTGACTCGATCCGGAGGCCGGCGTCCTCTTCCGCCGCCTCGACGAGGTCGGCGCCGCGATGGGCGATGCCCTCGAGCACGCTGCGCACAACCTCGGCGCGACCCGATCCCCGGGTGAGGCCGAGCAACGTACCCCTGGCCCCGAAGTCCCAGGTCGGTGTGCCCAGCCCGAGAAGGGCAGGCACGAACCAGACGTCGCCGGTCGACTCGACCGAAGCCGCCACTGCCTCTGACTCGGCGCTCGACGTCAGCAGGCCGAGGTCATCGCGCAACCACTCGATGGCCGAACCGGCTGAGAGCATCACCGCCTCGATGCCCCAGGTGATCCGTCCGTCGCGTTGCCACGCCACGATGGGGAAGCACCCGCCCCCACCCCGGGTCTCGAACGAGGGCCGCTTCGAGCCGACGCAGAGGTCGAGCATGCCGCCGGTGCCGAAGGTGATCTTGGCCAGGCCGGGGAGCACGCAGCCCTGTCCGATCATCGACGCCTGCTGATCACCGGCGATGCCGGCGATGGGCGGCGACCCGGGAAGCGCCGAAGCGTGGCCGACGACGGCGGACGAGTCGTACACGGTCGGAAGCACCGACTCCGGAATACGCAACGCTTCGAGGATCGGCGGATGCCAGTCGGTGCCGTCGCCCGTACGCAGCCCCGTGACGCCGGCGTTGGTGGCGTCGGTGGCGTGGACGGTGCCGCCGCTGATGGTCCATGCGACCCAGGTGTCGACCGTGCCGAAGCACAGGTCACGGGTGCGGTCAGGGTCGGCCATGTCGAGGAGAAAGCCGAGCTTGGTCGCCGACGCATT
>JBKJLU010000020.1:0-21824 GCA_046596815.1 Acidimicrobiales bacterium
GTCGATGCGCGCCGACCGGCGAGACCACAAGGCCGACGTCGCATCGACGCCACTCTCATCCGTCTCGGACGACACCCCGGTTCACTGACGATCAGCGGAGGTCCATCACGACCCGGACGAGGCCCATCTTCGCCGTCGAGGTCGCCATCGCCCCGCCACGCCTTCAGCCGCGAAGATCGGACTCATGACTGAGCTTCCCCTCGTCGGGCGCGCTGCTGACGTCCTCGCCCACCTCGTCAGCGGCTCGAACGTCATCGTCCCGTTGGCCAACGGTGAGCCGGTCGCGGTGCTCGACGCCATCGAGGGGGCCGCCGCCCAGAAGCATTTGGACGGAGTGCGCGTCCACCAGATGCACGCCCTGCACGACCGCGCCTACCTCGACGGCCGCTACCGAGACGCACTTCGCCACGTCAGCTACTTCCTCTCCCACGTCACCCGACCCCATTTTCATGGGGGCGGGCTCGACCTGGTCCCCTGCCATTTCAGCGAAGTGCCGATGCTGATGCGGCGCCTCCCCAACCTCCTGGTGGTCGCCGCATGCTCGCCACCCGACCGCCATGGCTATGTCAGCCTCGGCACCAACGCTGACTACGTCGCTTCGTTCATCGGACGTGTGCCATTCTTCGTCGAGGTCAACCCTCGGATGCCGAGCACGTTCGGGCGCAATGGCATCCACCTTTCGCAGGTCGCCGGGTGGTGCGAGCACGAGCGGCCGCTCGTCGACGTCGAGTCGCCGGAACCCGACGACGTCGATCGTCGCATCGCCGCCGCCGTGGCCGAACGCATTCCCGACGGCGCTTGCGTCCAGACCGGTATCGGTGCGATACCCAATCACGTGCTGGCATCGCTCGGCAGCCACCGCGAGCTGGGTATCCACACCGAGGTTCTGTCCGATGGCGTCATCGACCTCGTGGAGTCCGGGGCGGTGACGGGGGTGCGCAAGGTTCGACGCCCAGGCAAGGTGGTGACGACTTTCGCCTTGGGCACCCGACGCCTCTACGACTTCCTCGACGGGAACCCGGTCGTGGAGATGCTGCCGGTCGACTGGGTCAACGACCCGAGGGTCATCGCCCAGGAGCCGACGTTCGTCTCGATCAATGCCACCTCCGAGGTCGACTTCCTCGGCCAAGCTGCGTCCGAGACCGTGGCCGGGCGCTACTGGTCTGGCTCTGGCGGCCAAGCCGACTTCGCTCGCGGGGCCATGTACTCGCGCGGCGGACAGGGCTTCCTCGTGCTGCCTTCGACGGCGGCCGCCGGAACCATCAGCCGCATTGTGCCTCGGTTACCCGAGGGGTCGGCGGTCACGACCCTGAAGAACACGGTCGACAAGGTCGTCACGGAACATGGCGTCGCCGAGCTCAGGGGCAAGACCATTCGAGAGCGGACGCACGCCCTGATCACCATCGCCGATCCATCCTTCCGGGAGCAGCTCGAAGTCGAGGCCCGCCGGCTCGGATGGTGGTGAGCAAACCTCAGGTCGAATCCCGAATGCAGCGGAGGCGCTGAGCCTCGATCTCAAAGGGGCTCGAGGTCGAGCATCGACTGCACCGTCGAGAGCAGGTCTTCCATGCGGTCCTTGGGGAGGAAGTAATCGACCAGGGGTTGTCGAGCCACCTCGGCCGACAGGTCGTGCGAGCTGAACAAGAGGATCTTGGCCATCGGTGCCGCTTCTTTGAGGGCAGGCACGGCATCGAGGCCCATCACCGTTCCGTCGATGAAGTGGTCGAGGATGATCAATCCAGGCTCGTCCTGTTTGGCCAGTCGGATGGCTTCCTCGGCGGTCGTCGCCTCGCCCATCACCTCCAGGCGAACGTCAACCCGCAGCGCGAGTTTGATGAGAAAGCGGATGTCGGCGTCGTCCTCGACGACGACGAGGATTCGGGTCATGCGGAGGGGACCTCCGGCTGGGTGGGGATCGTGTACGAGAAGGTGGAGCCCTCACCTCGCCGACTCTCCGCCCAGATGTGGCCACCCTGGGCCTCGACGATCTGCTGGCAGATGTAGAGGCCGAGGCCCGTGCCCTTGATCCTCCCCCGGACGTCCGACGAACGAATGCGCGAGAACTTCTGGAACAGCCGAGGCATGTCTTCTTCGGCGATGCCCGTGCCTTCGTCAGTGACGTCGATACGGAGGAACGAAGCGTCTTCTCGGTCAGGGCCGACAATGACACGTACGACGGTGTCGTCGGGCGAGAACTTCATCGCATTGGAGAGCAGGTTGGTCAACACCTGCCAGTTTCGCTCGGGATCGCCGAACGCGAGGGTGGGCCCCGAGGCCGCGCCGGTCCACTCGACGCGGATGCGCCCGTCGATGCCGAACTGCACTTCGGCCGCCGTTCGCTCCACCACGGCCAACAGGTCGAACGGCGCGGGCTCATACGAGAACTGGCCCGACTCGATCCGGGCGACCTGCAGGACATCCTCGACGAGCCCGGCGAGCCCGATGGCGCTCCGGGCGATCATGTCGAGCAGCAGGGCGCGGTCCTCCTGGCTCAGTCGGTCGAACTGGGCCGTCAGCGTCTTGGCCGCAGCCGAGATGCTCGCCATCGGTGAGCGCAGGTCGTGGGCAACCATCGCGACGAATTCGTTCTTGAGCTCGTCGAGGGCGCGAAGTCGATCGGCCACCTCCTTCTCCCGCTCCAGGGCGACCTCCAGATCGCGGTTCGCGACGGCCAGTTCTTGGGTCCTCTCCTCGACACGCTGCTCGAGCGTCCGCGTGAGCGCCTGCACGGCCGAAAATCCCTCGGCGTTCTCGAGGGCCGATCCGGCAATCGCCGTGAGGAGCTGAGCGATGCGCCCGTCGTCGTCGCCATAGAGCCCGCCGACCTCGTCATGGGTGACATAGAGGCAGGCCACCGCCCGCCCCCGAAGGTAGATCGGTGCGGCGAGTGCCGAACGACTCGAGGACAGCAACATGCTCTCCCCCGGGTCACCCGTTGCGTCATCGCCTGAGGTGACCGGCCTCCCGAGGCGCAATGCCCGTTCGACGAGCACCCGGCTGACGAACGGTTCGTCGACCCGTATTCCTTCGTCCGATTCTTCCCAGCTATCGGCGATGTCGATGATTCGGATGGCCTGGGGTCGGAGAAGCGCCATCGCAGCCTCTTCCACACTCGCCCGAACTCCCGCAGCGTCAAGCGCGCCGGCGACGCGTCGACCTTCCTCGAGGAGACGCTCGAATCGGTCGACCAGGGAGAGCGTCGTCGGCCTTTCCTCGTGGGACGGATGGCTGCGGAGTTCGCCGAGCAGGCGATTGCCCTCGGCCTCATCGTCGGCGGCGCCAGGCCAACCTCCAGCCAATCCTGCGCGACCTCGCGCCGCCAGCGTGAGCGCACGCTCCTGGGCGGCTCCCTGCTCGGATGCGATTGCCAGACTTCGATCGAGCAGCGCGCCCGCACGGCGGTCGCGGCCGGCCAAGGCCGCCAGCAGTCCGGCCTCGCGTAGGGCGTGGGCCTGATTGTTCCGATACCAACGGGCGATTCGGAGCGACCGCCGCGAGGTTCGGCGAGCGTGGCGGAGCATTGATCGACGCCGGCCTGGCGCCCAGCCGCCCAACTCCTCGATCTGGATCCGCTGCGCCGTGGTCAGCCACGCCACGACGGGCGAAACGTATTCCTGTCGTAGGCCGGCCTTGCGCACCAGGAGGTCGGCCTTCTCGAGGGACGAGACGGCATCGGCGACCCGGCCTTCTCGAATGTGGGAGAGAGCTTCGGCGGTGAGGACTTCGGCCGACGTGTGCACGTCGTCGCGATCTCGGACCAGTGCCGCTTGAAGGAGCTCGGCCGGGACGGCGCCTTCGGTTGCTTTGGCCCACACACCGAGAGCGATGCCGGCGGCTTGGTGGTCTCCGATCTCGGTGGCCGCACTGTGGACGCGCTGCGCGGTGGAGGCGGCGGCCGCGAGCTGGCCGAGTCGATATTGCGCGAGAGCCACGTTCCAGGTCGCGGTGTTGATCTCCCACTGGTCACCGGTGCGCTGGAGAAGTCGAATGGCGCGACGACACCTCTCGATGCACGCCTCGTACGCGGACGATGCATACAACGCGACACCGAAGAATCCGAGCGACTGGCCTTGACCCCAGACATCGTCGAGGTCTTCGCGGATCGCCAAGGACTTCTCGGCATAGCTCAGGGAACGCCGGTACCACGGCGCCATGGTCATCACGGGTGCGTGTTCCGACCATGCCTGGGCGAGTTCGGGTCCCGGTGGATAGCGCTCCGCCGTATTCATGCCCCGCAAGTGGGACCACGCGCAGGGCACCTTCCCCTGGCCGAACCAGAAGGAATACGCCATGTCGCTGTAGACCCGGGCTGCTGCGAGGTCCGCAGATCCCTTCGCGGAAGTCGGATCTCGGTGACCGAGTCGTGACGGCCGCAACGTGTGCAGCCCTTGCACGGTGACTTCCCAGAGCAGGAGCACGACGAAGGCGATGGCATTGTTCGGCGTCCGCCGACCCATCAGCCGAAGTGCTTGTTGTTGGTGCTGGGCCGAGCTGCGGACATCTCCCCGCTTGAAGGACAAGTCGCCCAGGCTCCGTTCGATCTCCGCTCGGGTGGCATCGTCAGGGGCGTCCTCGAGCGCGCTCGTCAACGCCGCCCCCGCATCGTCGTACCTGCCCTGCAGGAGGAGCACGGCACCGAGCCCCATGGCCGAACGGAGGCGGGCCTCGCCGTCATCGTGCGCCCCTCGGGAGGCCACGCGGTACTGGCGCTCCGCCAGCTCGAGCGCGTGCCGACGTCGAGCCTCGTCTCCCGCGGCCAGCGCGTATGGCAGGGCCCGACCGGGCAGGCCGGCAGCGTCGAAGTGATAGCCGAGTTCGAACACCGGCTTCGGCTCGTCGGTTTCGAGACGCTCGGCGGCGCGGAGGTGGAGAGTCTCGAGTTCGGCCTTCCCCAATCCGTCGAGCAAGGTCTGTCTGAGCTTGTCGTGGACGAACGCACACCGTCCGCCGTAGCTGGTCCTCCACAAGATGTGACGTCGCGCCGCCTCGTCGACCGCAGCCACAGCAGCGCCCGGCTCCTGCCCCGCGAGGTCGGCGGCCAGGTCGAGGTCGAACTCCTTGCCGAGCACCGCACCGACGGCCAACAACTGGCGCGTTGGTTCTGGTAGGAGCTGCAGTCGTCGCGCAAGAAATGCGGCGGCCCTCCTCGAGGACTGCGCCCCGAGGATCGCACCGGCGTCAATCTCCCACGCGTCAGCCTCGAGATCTCGGGTGAGCGCACCAACTTCGACCAATCCTCGGAGGACCGCAGATGCCATGAACGGGCTGCCCGCCGAGAGTTCCTCGACGACGCGCACGGCTTCGTCGGGAAGCGGGCCGGCCATCGATTCGACGAGACCACGGACGTCAGACTCCCCGAAGGGAGGCAACGCCAGCGACACTCGACGCTTCACCCGTCGCAACGGGTGATCGGCTCCGACCTCCTCCGATCGGAAGGCGGCGACGACCATCGTCCGTCCTCCCTCCCTCCGGCGTTCGCCGGCCCACCGTTCGAGGAGACGAATCGTCGGCTCATCCGCCCACTGGCAGTCGTCGAGGAGCACGAGGGCCGGCCTCGACGCATCGCCGAGGGCGTCCAGGAACGCCAGGAGGGAGGAAAGCACGCGGGCCGGACCGTGCTCCTCCTTGCCGAGACTGCCTGCGTTCTTCGGGAGCATGTCGCCGAGCATCGGCAAGGCCGACCTGATGGCATCTGCGTGTTCGGCGAGACGCGGTAGGAGCGAAGCGGCGAGATCAGGGTCCGCACGTACGGTCTCGAAGACCTCGTCGGCAACGCCCGTGAGAACCTGGAAGGGCAGTGACGCAGCCTGGTCGAGCCCTTGGCCTCGGAGAATCCAGGCGCCCCCAGCTCCGCTGCGGTGGGCGAACTCGTCGAGGAGTCTGCTCTTGCCACCCCCGGACTCGGCCTCCAGGAGGACCATGGCACCGTCGCCTGCCCGGCCTCGCTCGAGCTCGCGGTCGAGGATGGACAGCTCCGTCACGCGACCAACGAAGGCCGGCTCGGTGATCGTCGCCCGACGATCCTGCAGACCAATGACGATCGGCGGATCAGGGTCACCCTCGGCCAAGCGCCTCGAAAGCTGCTCGAGATCGGCCACGACCGCCGCCGCCGTCTGGTACCGGTCGCGCGGATCCTTCCGAAGCAGCCGCTGCAGGATCTCGTCGAGAGCCGAAGGAACGTCGAGACCGAGGGATCGCAGGCGCGCCGGCCTCGCCGATGCGAGCGCTCTCAGGACTCCGCCGACGGTGTCGCCCTCGAACGGCGGTCGACCGGCGAGACACTCGAAGAGCAGGGCTCCAGCGGAATACAGATCGGCGCGTTCGTCGACGTCGTGATGAAGCAGCCCGGCTTGTTCAGGAGAGATGTAGCGGGCGGTTCCGACGGGTAGCTCGCGTAGTGACTGGGCGAGCCACCCGGTACGGGCGAGCCCGAAGTCGACGATGGTCAATCGCAAGTCCGAGCCCGCTCCGGCAACGACCACGTTCGCGGGTTTCACGTCGCGGTGCACGACTCCGGAGGCGTGGGCCTCAGAGAGTCCTCGCAGCAGCTCCGAGCCGACCGCGATCGTCGTCGAGACATCCAATGGGCCTTGCGCAAGGCGCCGCTCGAGGGTCTCACCAACAACGAGAGGCATGACGAGGAAGAGCCCACCTTCCTCGACGACAACCTCGACGATGGACGCGAGGCGCGGACTGTCGAGTCCCCGAAGCACCTGTGCCTCATGCTCGAGGCGCATTCGGGCTCCGGCCGAGACGGCGGTGACGCCGACCGCCTTCACCACGACCTCGATACCGGTCGCCGTGTCGACACCAACCATGGTGGTGACGCCGCCCCCGGACTTCAGCTCGCGCACCCTCCGGTACCGACTCCCAAGGAGCCGGTCGGCGCTCCCCAGCACCGTCTCGGAGGTATCAGCCATCAGGTTCTGCCCTCAGTGTGCCAGAGCTTCGGTCCGGTGGAGGGGTCCAGCGGGGGCGGTCAGCCCACTCGAGCCGACTGGCCCCCGTCGACGAGCAACAGGATCCCCGTGATGAAAGCAGCGTCGTCGGAGGCGAGGAAGAGGGCAGCATTGGCCACGTCCCACGCCGTTCCCTGACGACCCAACGGCACTGCGGCGGCTCGGGCAGCGGCCACCTTGGAACGGTCGGTGTCAAGTGCGCGAGCGGTGGCGTCGACCGCCATGGGCGTATCGATGAAGCCGGGAAGGATGGCGTTGGCCCGGACGCCGTACTTGGCGTTCGTAACGGCGAGGTTCTGGGTGAGCGCATTCACCGCTGCCTTCGACATCTTGTAGGCCGTGAGGTTGCCGGCAGCGCCGATCGAAGCAAGCGACGAGACGTTCACGATGGCTCCGTGGTGACTCGCCCGCAGTGCAGGTATGGCCGCCCGACAGGTGCGCCACATGGCCCGCGCGTTCACGTCCATGATCCGGTCGTACCCAGCGTCGGTGAGGTGGTGCGGGGGCCCGTCGCCGGCACCGATTCCCACGTTGTTGTGCAGGATGTCGATGCCGCCGTGGGCCTCGGTAGCGGCGAGAACGATCCGCTCGGGCCCGTCGTCGTCGGACACGTCGACGACCACCGTCGTGACCTCCGCACCCTCGGCCCGAGCGAGGACAGCCGTCGCCTCGAGCGAACCGACGTCGCGGTCGGCAAGGACGAGGACTGCGCCCTCCCGGGCGAACGTGACCGCCGTGGCCCGTCCGTTCCCGACGCTCTCTCCCGCCGTCTGTCCGGCACCGACAACTACGGCAATGCGCCCCTCGAGGCGTTTCCGTTCAGGTCCCGACATAGATCGCAAGGTGTTCGCCCGTGAGGGTGGAGCCGGCGGCGACCAGGTCGGCAGGCGTGCCCTCGAACACGACCCGACCTCCGTCGTGGCCGGCACCGGGACCGAGGTCGATGATCCAGTCGGCGTGGGCCATGACGGCCTGGTGGTGTTCGATGACGATGACCGACTTTCCGGAATCGACGAGCCGGTCGAGCAGCGCGAGCAGCTGCTCGACGTCGGCGAGGTGAAGGCCGGAGGTCGGCTCGTCGAGAACATAGACCCCACCCTTCTCCCCCAGGTGGGTGGCCAGTTTGAGCCGCTGCCGCTCGCCGCCCGACAGCGTTGGGAGCGGCTGACCGAGGCTGAGGTAGCCGAGCCCGACGTCGGCCAGCCGGGCGAGGATCGTGTGCGCAGCTGGCGTGTTCGCCTCCCCCGCGCCGAAGAACTCCTGGGCCTCGTCCACCGACATCGACAAGACCTCGCTGATGTTGCGCCCCCCGAAATGATGATCGAGCACCGACGCCTCGAACCGCTTTCCTTCGCACTCTTCACAGGTGGTGGCGACCCCAGCCATCATTCCGAGGTCGGTGTAGATGACGCCGGAGCCATTGCAGTTGGGGCAGGCACCCTCGGAGTTGGCGCTGAACAGCGCCGCTTTGACTCCGTTGGCCTTGGCGAACGCCTTGCGGATCGGGTCGAGCAGTCCGGTGTACGTCGCCGGGCTGCTTCGTCGTGAGCCGCGTATCTCTCCCTGGTCGATCGACACGATGCCCTCGCCGGGAGCGATCGACCCCTGCACGAGCGAACTCTTGCCCGAGCCCGCCACGCCGGTGATCACAACGAGCACGCCGAGCGGGATGTCGACAGAGATGTCGCGCAGGTTGTGAGATCTGGCCCCTCGGATCCCCAGCGCGCCGGAAGGTGTCCGCACGGTCTCCTTGAGGGACACGCGATCGTCGAGATGCCGGCCGGTGAGGGTATCGCTGGCCAACAGTCCCTCGAAGGTGCCCTCGAAGCAGACGGAACCACCCGCCGTGCCGGCACCAGGTCCGAGGTCGACGACGTGGTCGGCGATAGCGATCGTCAGCGGCTTGTGTTCGACGACGAGGACCGTGTTGCCCTTGTCGCGCAGCCGCAACAACAGCTCGTTCATCCGCTGGATGTCGTGGGGATGCAGGCCAATGGTGGGCTCGTCGAAGACGTAGGTGATGTCCGTGAGCGCCGAGCCGAGGTGGCGGATCATCTTTACCCGCTGCGCCTCGCCGCCCGAAAGGGTGCCCGACGGTCGATCGAGTGAGAGGTAGCCGAGCCCGATCTCGACGAACGAGTCGAGGGTCTGCTCCAACGTGGCCAGCAACGGCGCCACCGCCAACTCGTCGAGACCACGGGCCCAGGCGGCCAGGTCGGTGATCTGCATCGCGCACGCGTCGGCGATGGAGACCTTCTTTATCTTGGGGGAGCGGGCGGCTTCGGTGAGCCTGGTCCCGTCGCAATCTGGACAGGTCATGAACGTCACCGCCCGATCCGCGAAGGCGCGGATGTGCGGCTGCATCGCGTCGACGTCCTTGGCCAGGAACGACTTCTGCATGGTCGGGATCAGTCCCGCGTACGTCAGGTTGATGCCCTCGACCTTGATCTTGGTCGGCTCCCGGTAGAGCAGGTCCTGCAGCTCCTTCTTGGTGTACTTGCGGATGGGCTTATCCGGATCGAAGTAACCGCAGCCGCGGAAGATGCGCCCGTACCAACCGTCCATGCTGTACCCGGGGATCGAGAGCGCCCCTTCGTTGAGCGACTTCCTGTCGTCGTACAGCGCGGTGAGGTCGACGTCGTTGACAGCGCCACGACCCTCGCAACGGGGACACATGCCGCCGGTGATGCTGAAACTGCGGCGCTCCTTCACGGTCTGGCCACCGCGCTCGATCGTGACCGCACCCGCCCCACTGATGGAGGCGACGTTGAAGGAGAACGCCTGGGGCGATCCGACGTGCGGCTTCCCGAGTCGACTGAACAGGATGCGGAGCATGGCGTTGGCGTCGGTGGCGGTGCCGACCGTGGATCGCGGATCGGCACCCATCCGCTGCTGGTCGACGATGATGGCGGTCGTCAGTCCGTCGAGGACGTCGACCTCGGGCCGTGCCAGCGATGGCATGAATCCCTGGACGAACGAGCTGTAGGTCTCGTTGATCAGTCTCTGGGACTCGGCGGCGATCGTGGCGAACACCAGTGAGCTCTTGCCCGATCCGGAGACCCCGGTGAACACGGTCAGCCGGCGCTTCGGCAGCTCGATGCTGACGTCCTTGAGGTTGTTCACTCGCGCACCGTGCACTCGGATCAGATCGTGGCGATCGGCGACGTGCTGGCGACGGTCTGCGATTGGCGGCGTCAAGCGTCGCCGTGGGCGTGGTCGCACAGGATGGCTTCGCCGTCCGGGATTCGACCGCCGCCGATGCCCTCGAGAGCGGCGAAGGGACCGCACTTGTGGGGCTCGATCCAGACGTGGATCATCGGCGTCGGCTCGGGCTTCACCAGACCCTCGCGGCAGTTTCCGGCGGCGTCGGTGAGGCCGGCGACCTTGCCCTGCGCGTTGTAACAGAGGTTCTCGTGGGTGTGCCACTGCATCAGCTTCCCGCCGATGTTGGGAGCTTCGGCGAGGGGAAGGCCCCGTTTGGTCATGTACATCGCCGCCACCAGTCGCCGTCCCCCGGACGTCGTGTCGTAGACGAGCGACTCCGGTTGGTCCGGGTCGAGGATGACGTCGTCGCTCATGAACGTCTGGTTCACGAAGTGTTCGACGCCGGTGCCACCATCACCGATCGAACGGAAACCGGCAGCCTCGGCCACCGCCGGATCACTCCACTTCGGCAGCCGCAGAACGGTGACGGCGACGAGGTTCTCGGCGGCCGCCTGCTGCTCGGGGGTGACGCCTGGAACCCCACCGAGGTCGATGGGTTTGGCGGGATCGTAGGGAACGGGGGCCACGGCCTGCACCGTCGCCGGTGACGCCCCCCGAGCGGCGACCGATCCGTGTCCGTGTCCGGCCGATTCGGTGGCTCCGGTGGCGTGCAGGTGGGTACCCGCAGACACCATGCCGAACATCGAAACGGCGGTTACGGCGACCGCCGTCGCCGTCATGGGGCGGCGGAGAGAGGACGCCGCCGAACCGTCGGCCGAACGGAATGCCAGGAATGCAGTTCCCGCGACGAGGACCGCTCCGAGGGCCAGGGCCGCGGCCAGCCCATCTGCCGTCTGGATGGGCTCGGGCGAGTCGAGACCGCTCACGCCGGGGATTCCGCTCGTCTTGGCCACGACCCAACCGGCAACGACCACGGTGTTGATGACGACGCCGAGCGCACTGACGAGCGGTCCGCCTCGAACGAGGGCAATCGCGCCCCAAGCGAGTTGGAGTGTCGCAACGGCCGCGAAGACCAAGACAGCGCTGCGGTGCTCGGAGTGGACACCTATGGCGGCGGCGTGAATGGCTCCGACGCCGAGCGATGCGACCCCGGCGATCCCGAGTAGTCCGGTCCGGGAGACCACCGAGGGAGGGGTGATCGGATGGTCCGCGACGTACGCCATCGTTGCTCTTTTCGAATTATCGGCCAACCCGCGTGCGACCACGGTCACACGACCGTACCGTTTCTATCGGCTGGCGGGGACCTGGTTCGAGGCTTCGGACAGACAATTACCTCAGGCGCAGCAAGTGTCCGCAAGCGACTCGGCGCGCCACGTGCGGCGGGCCTCGGTTGCGGCAAGGACGGCGATGCCGAGGCCAGCGGCGGGGTCGGCCCACCACCAGCCGAACAGCCAGTTGGCGCCGAGCCCGACGAGCACGACGGCCGAGAGCAGGGCACAGAGATTCGTCTGCGCGGCGTCGGCGGCGGCGGCCGCTGAGCCCAGCACCGGCGCAAGCCGAGCCTTCGCCCGAGCGAGGAAGGGCATCACGGCAAGCGAGAGCAAGGCGAGGATGACCCCGGGGATGCTGACCTCGGGCTCGGTTCGGCCGACGAGATCGCGGACCGCCTCGACGGCCACGTAGGCCGCGAGCACACCGAAGCTGGCGGCGATGAGCTTCGTGGCTCGCGCGTCAGAGTCTTGCGTGCAGCCAGTGCGCTTCTCTTGGCGAAGGCGCCACGTGAGGATCAAGGCCGCAGACACCTCGATGGCGGAGTCGAAACCGAAGCCGACGAGGCTCACCGAACCGGCGATGAGCCCGGCGGTCACGGCGATGACTCCTTCCGCGCTGTTCCACCCGACGGTCGCGGCGTTGAGCCATCGCGCCCGTCGAACGGCCGCTTGCCTGGACATCGCGCGAGCATCGACGACCTCGGCGTGGTCGTGACCGGTGTGGAGATCAGGCGCGGACATCGAGATCCTCGAGGGCACTACGACAGACGGTAGAGGATGAACTGGGGGTGATCGACGTCGAGAACGTCGACCGTCCGGAATCCTGCGTCCTGCGCATAGCTCCGGACCGTGTCGGGACGAATCACCGTCCCGGTTCCGACCCCGCCGTCCTGCATGCTCACGGCCAGGCAGTGCAGCGTGCTGAACGTGTAGAAGAAGCGCTCCATCTCGCTGGCCGGCACGGTGAACGATTCCTCGGTTCTCTCGTCGACGACGAGAACAGCACCCTGCTCACCGGCCAGCCGCCTCATGGTGCGCAGAATGCCAACCGGGTCAGGCATGTCATGGAGCATTTCGATGGCCATCACCAGGTCGTAGTTCCCGACGATCGCCGGATCGGCAGCGTCACGCAGTTCGAAGCGAACGCGCTCGTCGACCTCGGCCGCAGCCGCCGCCTGGCGGGCCGCGACAATGGATGCCTCGTCGAGATCGAAGCCGTCGATCACAACATTCGGGTAGGCCCGTCCGATCGCAATGGCGGCAAGCCCCGCACCACAACCGACCTCGGCAATTCGCACTTCATCGCCCCCGGTCAACTTGGCCTGGACGTCGGGAAGGGCCGGCAGCCAGGACTGGGTGAGGTGGTTCGCGAACACAGGCCGGGTGAACGCCGCCTGGATGTCGTGCAGATCGAAGAGACCGAAGGAAGCACCCGTGCCATTCCGGAACTCCTCGACCATGATGTCGATCGCCTTGCTCAGCCAGGGGACGATCGAAGCACATGGCTTCATGCAGGCCTCGCTGTCTTCGTCGAGGAGGACGTGAGCGTGGGCGTTCGGCAGCGTGAAGCGGCGCTCATCGGCGGGCCTGGCCACGTCGTCGACCTCGAGAACGCCGGCGACGGTCTGCTGTTCCAGCCACTCCCGTGCGTAA
Source organism: Acidimicrobiales bacterium (assembly GCA_046596815.1). Classification (GTDB taxonomy): domain Bacteria; phylum Actinomycetota; class Acidimicrobiia; order Acidimicrobiales; family CADCTF01; genus DATLED01. The sequence goes on from JBKJLU010000020.1 coordinate 13,049, forward strand.
CGCTCAGCGATCCCGGCCCGGTCGGCCACCATCGCAGCCGTCACCGGTCCAGCACCAGCCAAGACTTCATAGAGGCCGAGGCGAACGCCCAGCTCGATGTTGGCGAGCTCCATCGTCGCCAGACACGCCATGAAGAGTTTCCCTGAGAACTCTTCGACCTCCAGGTCGTCCCCACCGGACAACTCGATCGTCGCCATCGCTCCCCCGTTCGTTGGTTCTCTGCCCTTGCTTACCAGCCAGCCGTGCGTCGCCCGCGGCGGCACGCGGGTGACGGTCTCAGCCCACGCCCGCGAGTCGCACCGTGAACGTCGAACCCTCGCCGACCTCGGAGCGAATCGACACCGACCCGCCCATCAGCTCGGTGTAGCGCTGGACCATGTTGAGCCCCACGCCGGTGCCACGGGTCACGAAGGCGGCATTCGGTCCGCGGTACAGGCGCTCGAACACGAGGGCCTGCTGGTCGTCGGGGATGCCGACGCCCTCGTCGGTGACGTCGATGCTCACCGATCCGTCCTCCTCGGTGGCCGCCGTCACGGTGATCGTGCTGCCGCGCTCGGAGTACTTCGCCGCGTTGACCAACAGGTTTCGCAGCACGCGGTCGAGAGCATCGTCGTCACCGATGCACTCCAGATCCTCGGGCACGTCGACGGCCAGCACGTGCTGGGCCAACAGCGCCCGGACGGTGTTGAGCACGACGGCGACGGTTTTCGACACTCGCAGCGGCTTCAGGATGATGGACAGCCTCCCCGCTTCGAGGGCGCTGAAGTCGAGGAGGTTCTCGACCATGGCGCGCATCTCGGCGGCGCTCGAACGCACACGATCGATGGCCTCGGTCCGCACCCCCGCGTCGAGTTCCTCACCGAGCTCGAGCAGGTCGGCGAACCCGATGATGATCGCCAGCGGAGTGCGCATCTCATGCGAAACGGAGGCGAGGAACTGGTCCTTGAGGGTGTCGAGTTCACGCAGACGGTCGAAGGCGGCCTGCAGCTCGCTGGCCGCCGCTTTCGCCTCGGTCACGTCCCGGAGCGTGCACACCATCCCGCTCACGTTCGGATCCTGCAACCGGTTCACCGCCGTAGCCTCGATCCAGCGCCACCGACCGGACCCCGGACGGGCCTCGAGCCGCAGCTCGACCCTCGCCGTCTCACCGAGGGGTGCCGACGCCAGCGCACCGAGGGTCTCGACGACATGGCCGAGGTCGTCAGGGTGGATGTCGTTGAAGGCGCTCATTCCCATGTTCGTCGCCGCGGGCGCGTCGATGATCTGCTCGATCCCTGGAGTCGCGTAGATGAGCTCGAAACGCTCGTCGAGGACGACGATCACGTCTGTCAGGTTCTCGACCAGCGACCGGAACTGCGCCTCGCTCTTCGTCACCCGCTGCTCGGCCACCACCCTGTCAGTGACGTCGTGCATCGAAATGACGAGGGAGGCGACGGACCGGTCGTCGAGGAGGTTCGTGACCGATGCCTCGACGTCGTGCCACGAACCGTCGGCGAACCGCACGCGGATGTCCGCTCGTGCCGTCGCGCCCGGTTGGACGAGGACTTGGGCGAGGGCGTCGCCGGCCTGGTCCAAATCGTCAGGATGGACGAAGTCGAGGGCGTTCCTGCCGTTGACGCCGTCACCGGAGAAGCCGGTCAGCCGCCCGGCCGCCACGTTCGACGCACGAATGGTGCCGTCTGCGGCCAGCAGCGTGATGAGGTCATCGGTATGGGCGAGCATGGCCTCGAGGCGGTGACTGTGCTCGTCCGCCGACGCGCGGCCGAGAACGGCTTCGGCGTCGGGCACGGCGGTCGGGAGGCGAGCCAAGACATCCGCGAGGCTGGCCTCTTCCGGCACCGAGCGCCGCCCTGGCGTCGCGCTCTCACCGACCTCGTCCATTGGCTACACCTTGCCAAAGCGGCGCGCCGCGCACGTCATCGGCGCCTCCCGGCCGGCCCGCTCGGGTCGTTGCTCTCAGGCTTGGGGCGTCATCGGCGTAGCTGGGGCGACAGCGGCGTGCGATTTGGCAATGTCGTCGAGGACGAACCGCGACGCCGACGAGAGGATGAATCCAGCGATCAGCGCGATCGGCACCAGCAGCACCATGCTCACCTGGACGCCGAGACGATCGGAGACGATGCCGATGAGCGGGAGCAGGATGGCGATCCCGGGGATGCCGAAGACCGAGATCGTCGAGAACGCGGCAGAGCGAGCCTTGGGGGGTGCCACGATCGAGATGAGGGCAAAGAATGCGGGCGCCAGGGTTCCGATCGACGCGGCCAACAGGGCATGCATGCCAATGGCAATGGCGACGTGAGGCGCGTAGGCCAGAACAACCAAGAGAACCCCATCGACGACTCCGACGACGGCAACGAACCGCAAGAGGAAACCCGGGTCTCGCAAGGCGATCTTCGCGACCCACGGCATCGCGAGGAACACGCCGGCAACCTGCAGGGGCTCGATGCCAGCGGCGATAGCGCCGCGCTGAGCGCTGTTGAGACCGAAGACGTCCTCGTAGACCAAGGAGAGCAGGTTCTGGACCCCGAACAAGGCGATGGCGAGGAACGGCACCCCCCACCAAATGCGACGAATGGTCCGCACGGCGTGGAGCGTCTTCATGGTCGGCCAGGCTTTGAGGTGTGGCTCTTCCACGTCGGCGGCGGCGCCCTCTGCCCCCGCAGCCAAACGCTCGTGACGGCCTCGTATCGGTTCCTTCAGCCGGAAGGCCAACACCACGAAGACGATGGTAGGAACCGCAAAGAGCACGAAGGGCACGCGCCAACCGAATCGCAAGGCGACGACCCCGGCGACGAGTGGCCCGATGATCTGGCCGACCGAGTTGGCTTGACGGTGAGCGGCGAACACCTTCACCCTCGTTGTCGGCGGGTAGTAGTCGGACAGCAAAGACGAGTGGGTCGGCGTGACGACAGCACGGCCGCCTCCCGCCCCGATCCTCATGGCCACGAGCATGGCCACGGAGACCGACAGTCCCGTGCCCACAGAAAACGCCGCCCAGATGGCTGCGCCGGTCGTGGCTATCCGCACTCGATTGGCGCGGTCGCAGTAGAAGGAGAGTGGTACCTCGATGAGCAGCACGGCGATCGTGGTCACCGAAACGATGGCGAGCGCGCCCGTGTCGCTGAGACCGAAGTGATCGCGGATGTCGGGGAGAAGAACCGAGAACGCCGATCGATCCAGTTCGTCGACGGCGTTCAACCCGAAGAGCACAACCAGTGGGAGAATGGGCGCGCCAAGGGTGACGTTGCTGGGACGCCACTCTTCGAGCCATCGCCGCAGCCGCCCTTGTCGGACGTTCTCCGCCCCCGTGTCAGCCATCGGAGGAACCTAATAGCCCAACCGCGACGAGGAGGACGGCGTACGACCCTCGATCTCGAGACTGCTCGGCGTCCCGCTTCCCAACCTCGACGCAGCCAGTGCGTCCAAGTACCGAGAACGAGGTCACGCGGGCTGGTCTGCCTCGACGATCTCCTCCATGCGCCACAGTCGGCGCATCTCGTCGCAGCGCTCGAGCAGGTCGGCGAGCGGACCGATGTCGTCGACGCGACCGTCGCGCAGGACCACGACCTGATCGGCCCGCTGGAGCGCGGCGCGGCGGTGCGACACCGCCAGTACGGTGCGCGACCCGTCCTCGAGGACGCGTGCCCACAGCGCCGCCTCGGTCTCGACATCGAGCGCGCTGGAGAGGTCGTCGCACACGAGCAACTCGGGGCGGCGCACGAACATGCGGGCCGCGGCGGTCCGCTGGATCTGTCCCCCGGAGAGCCGAACCCCACGTGAGCCGATGCGCGTGACGAGGCCGTCGGGCATGTCGCCGAGGTCGTCCTCGAGCACCGCGAGCCGGATGGCCTCGGCGAGGTCGCCCTCGCTGCCGAGGAGGATGTTGTCCTCCAGCGTCTCGCTGAACAGCTGCGGTACCTGCGGCGTGTACGCGGTTCGGGGCGGAAGCAGGAACGTCGCCGGGTCAACGACCACCTCACCGTTCCAGCTGATCGTGCCATCGGCCGGGACGAGCCCGAGGATGCTCTGCAGCAGCGTGGTCTTGCCCGAGCCGATGCGGCCGGTGACAATCGTGAACGACCCGCGGGGGAGCGCAAACGACACGTCACTGATCCCGTGGCTGTAGCAGAGTCCGTCGATGCGCAGCTCGGTCAGCGGCTCGACCTCGCGGCGCGGCGTGGTCTTCGGTGGCAGTGGGCCGCGCTGGAAGATCTCGTCGCCGGCTACGAGCGCGCCCGGCTCGCTGCCCTGGAGTAGATCGTGCAGGCGCCCGTAGGACACGCCGAGCTGGCGGTAGCCGGCGAGGCCGCCGCCGACGTCGCGCGTGAACTCCTCGAAGATATGCAGGAAGTAAACGAAAAGCGCGAGGTCGCCAACGCTGAAGTCGCCCTGCTGCAGTGCCCGCCCGGCGAAGATCAGCACGACACCGGTGCCAAGGTTCACGACCCAGAACGCGCCCTTGAGCACCTCTTCGAGGAGCCGGTCGCGCACTGCCGCCTTCCGTCGGTTGGCGTTGAGGGAGCGGAAGCGCTCGACCACACGCGCTTCCGCGTTGCCGACCTGCACCGCCTGAACAGCGGCGAACACGTCGCCGATGTATCCGGTGATCGCCGCCGTGCGCACCTGGTTGGCGCGGCGGTACACCACGATGCGACGGCGGGCGAGCTCGACGATGGCGACGACGCCGGCCAGGGGGAGCAGCACCGCCACGGTGATCACCGGGTTGATCCGCGCCATCAAGATCACCGCGATCGTCCCGGTGAACGCCGAGCCGATCACGTTGTTGAACCCGATCGGCCACCAGATCACGTGCTCGACGTCGTCGCGGAACCGGCTGACCGTCTCCCCCGGTGACGAGGGCAAGGCGCGGCCACCGGGAAGCTCGAAGATCCGACGCAGCACGTTGCGCTGCAACATCGAGGCGTTGGCGTACGCGAACGCGCCGTTCGTCGACTGCAGCGTGATCGACGTGATGCACGTCGCCACCATGCGCATCACCAGCAGCGCGATCGGCCACAGCAGCCAGTCGAGCGATGCCGTGGAGGCGCCTTCGGCCAGCCGGTCGAACACCACCTTGGCCGCAAGGCCGGGGAGGATTGCGGCGCCCCAGCCGAGGAACACGCCAGCCAGGTTGGTGAGCTGCCACCGGGGACGGAACCGGTGCTGGCGCCACGCATACCGATACGCCGGCCAAGGCGTTTTCACGTCGCTCGCGCTCATGACGACACCACGTCGAGACCGGTGCGCAGCAGCGCGCCGAACCGCGACGTCTCGTCGGAGGCCAGCGCGTCGCGGCGGCCGAGCTCGACCACGCGCCCGTGGTCGAGCACGCAGATCGTGTCGCAGCGGTCGAGCGTCGCCAGCCGGTGGGCGATCACCACGCCGGTGCGGCCGGTGAGGAGTGCATCGACCGCTTTCTCCAGCACGACCTCGGTGGCCGGGTCGAGGCGCGACGACGCCTCGTCGAGGATCACGACCGACGGGTCGGCGAGAAACGCCCGGCCGAACGACAGCAGCTGAGCCTCGCCGGCCGACATTCCGGCGCCGCCCTCGCGAACCATCGAGTCGAGACCATCGGGCAGGGCGTCGAACCACGACCCGAGCCCGAGCTGGTTGATCGCCTCGATGATCTGATCGTCGGCGATGGTGTCGTCGAACAGCGTGAGGTTGTCGCGCACGCTCGTGCGCAGCACGTGCACCTCCTGGGTCACCAGCGCCACGCGCTCGCGCAGCTGGTGGCGCTGCAGCTGGCGGAGGTCGATGCCACCGATCTCGAGTACCCCCTCGCGCGGATCGTGGAAACGCAGGAGCAGGCGGGCGATGGTCGACTTGCCGCTGCCGGTGCGACCGACCACGCCGAGGACCGTCCCGGCGGGCACCTCGATCGTGACGTCGTGCAGCACGTCGGGATCGTCGCCGTAGCCGAACGAGACGCCGCGCAGCGCGACCGGGAGTGGGCCGGGGCGAAGGTCGGCCCCGGGCCCGTCGGTGATCTCGCTGCCAAGGCCCAGCAGCGCCATCACCCGGCGGCCGCCGGCGATGGCCTGCTGCAAGGCCTCGACCTGGTGCGAAACGTTGTCGAGGGGCTGGATGAGCAGCTGCGTGTAGAAGTACAGCGCGAACGCCTCGCCGAGCGTGATCGAGCCCCGCTGCACGAGCACGGCCGGCACCGTGAACGCCAGCGCCAGCGCCGCTGCCTGGATGATGCCGTTCACCGACCACGGGATGGCATCCATCTGGCGGGCCCGGCTCACGGCCCACATGCGGTCGCGGGAGTGACCGTAGAACCCGCGCATCGTGTGGGCCTCGGCACCCGACGACCGGATGTCTTGGGTGCCGGCGAGCCGCTCCTCGAGGAAGCCGAACAGCAGGCCGCTCTTCTCGCGCGAGCGCTCCCATGCGTTGGCGGACACGCGCCGTACGGCCACGAGCGTGCCGAGGGCAACGAGCGCGAACGCGGTGAGGAAGCCGGCGGCGTAGGCGCTCTGGAACCACACCACGGTGAGTACGCCGGTGAGGAGCAGCATGCTTCCGACGACGTTCAGGAGGAACTGCGAGAAGAACAGGCTGAGGCCGGTGAGGTCGCCGTCGATGCGCTCGATCAACTCACCGGGAGGGTGCGTCTCGTGGAACCCGGGGTCGAGGTCGAGGCAGTGCGCCATCAGGTCGGCGCGCAGGTCATTGGTGGTGAGCCAGCCGACCAGTTCGCTGAGCCAGGCGGCGATGACGCGCAGGCCCTGCTGCAGCAGCACGGCGCCGACGTACAGCGCGGTGATCCAGCCGAGCGCCTTCTCGTCGGGCGAGGTGGCGCGGTCGACGAATGCCCGCACCACTTGCGGCGTGGCGACTTGGAGTCCGATCGTCGAGAACAGCGCGAGCGCGAGGACGCCGACGAGGCGGCGGTGGGGCCGCAGGTACGTCGTCACCAGCGTGCGCCAGTCGGCCCACCTCACCCCGCAACCTCCCAGGTCGGGTGGCGACGATAGGGGGCTTCGCCCGCCATGTCCCTATGGATTTCCTCAGGTGTTGCGGGTGACCGTGACCTCGGTGGGGTTGGCCAGCATGTCGAAGACGGCCGAGTACTTCGTGCCCGCCGCCATCAGCGCGTCCTTCTGTGCTTCGTCGCACTCTGCGTCGATGTCGAAGGTGACGGTGACGTCGCTGAAGCCCTTGCGGATGTCAGGGTCGACGCCGAGCACACCGCGCACGTCGATATTGGCGCTCACGATCGACGACACCTTGTTGAGCTTGATGTTCCGAGCGGCGGCTCCCGTGGCCACGCCGGCGGTGATGCATGCGGCGAGCGCGTGGAGTACGTACTCCTGCGGGGTCGGCCCGTGACCGTGGCCGAGGGTGGGGTGATCGGCCTTGAACGCGAACTCGGCCACGTGCTTCTGCTCGGCACCGATGCCGTACCACTCGTGGATGGTCGACTCGCTCGCCGTGCCCTCCACCCACTCGTTCTTGGCGGAGAATCTGAACTGCGCCAAATCGCCGTTCTCACGAAACTTCGCGATCGCCCCGAACATCTTGTTGCACGGGACACCGTTGACCTCAGCCACCTCATCAGCCATCTGACCATCTCCTCATACACACTGGAAAGTCCAACCTAACCAACAGCGGAACGTCCGTGCTCGAAAGGTTCGATTGGTCGCGAGTCGTAGTGTTGGCGAGCAAGTCGAGCAAGGGAGAGCGCGGTGAGCTGGACGATGGTCGACGAGGGATGGGGCCGCCAAGCCGTCGAGTTCGCGACGTTGAGTGAGCCCGGCAACTGCCGGGAGTACGTCGCCGTCCACCACCGACTCGGGGTCGATGCCGGTCATCGGTTGCTCGACCTTGCCTGCGGTTCGGGGCTGGCCATCGAGCTCGCCCGGGTGCGAGGCGCTATCTGTTCAGGGATCGATGCCGCGGGACGGCTCGTGGCCGTCGCCCGGGATCGCAACCCCGACGCCGACATCCGAGTGGGCGACATGGAGGCCCTCCCATGGGAGGACGCGAGTTTCGACCTCGTCACCAGCTTCCGAGGTGTGTGGGGCACGACACCGGGCGCCGTGGACGAAGCCCACCGTGTGCTCGTGCCCGGCGGACGATTGGCGATCACCGTGTGGGGCAACGTCGGCAAGTCGCCGGGAGCGTGGATGCTCTCGCCCTTCACGTGGGCGACCGAGGAAAAGGTGCAGCACCAGGCCGACATGGTCTCGCTCGGGCGTCCCGGGGTGGGCGAGGCTTTCCTCGCCGACCGAGGGTTCGAGGTCGCCGATCGCTTCGAGATCCCCTACGCCATCGAGTACGCCGACCCGACGACGTATGCGCGGGGCATTGCGTCGACGGGTCCTGCCTACGAGTCGATCCAGAGCATCGGCGAGGACGAGTTCCTGGCCCGAGCCACCGATCTGGCTGCTCAGCGCGCGAGGGACGGGCTTCCCCTGCGGGGCGAGGTCCAGCTCTTCGGCTACATCGGCACGAAGCGCTGATCAGCCCGCCGTAGCGAGCTGCGCGGCCAGGTGGTCGGCGAGGTCGGCCGTGTCGTCGTCGGCGCCGTGGATGAAGCTCGACTTGCGGCGCCGGAGGAACGTGCCCCCGAGGTAGTACACCCCGGGGGCATCGACGACCACGCCACCGTCGTGACGGAGACGTCCGGCGGAATCGAACACGGGCAGTTCCACCCAGGAGAGATCGGGGCGGAAGCCAGTGGCCCACACGACGCTCCGGATCTCGCCTCGAGCGAAGTCGAGCGTGAGCGGTGCACCCGTCGCGACGCGGGTCGGCTCGAACC
>JBKJLU010000033.1:0-6444 GCA_046596815.1 Acidimicrobiales bacterium
CCGCGAGATCGTCCGGGATCCACGGTTCGCTGCGTTGACTTGGGCTCACCGTTTCGGACCCCTTCTGCGACAAATCCTGGGTAATTAAGGCTACCTCGGATCAGCGCCGGCTCAATGGATTGGCGCCCGTTCAGACGGCTCGCGGCCCCTCGCCGCAAGCTGCCTGGCTCCAAAGGTGCTGGTAGAGGGCATAGAACGCTGTCGACGGCCTCCCGCTCCGACGGCTACACTAGGGATTCGGGAGAGGTGCGAGAGTGGCCGAATCGGCCTCACTGCTAATGAGGTGACTTGGGAAACCGGGTCCGAGGGTTCAAATCCCTCCCTCTCCGCCACGTTTCGCCCTCCGGGGAGCGCCAGATGATCCGATCGATCTCTCCAGCCGGCTGTCTGACGCGCCGATGCACCTTTTGTGGCCAAACGTGCGAGCGCCAGGAAACCCGGCCGTCCCTGGTCGTCGCGCGTCGCCGGATTGGTCGGTCTCCTGGTGGTTGTCGCGGCCGTGTCGGGGGTCGCAGCGCTCCGCACGCGGGCGGCGAACGGCCGTGCAGCCGAATTGCTCCTCGTCCGCCTCGACGGGCTGACCCAGCAGCAGTACGCCCAGCTCGGGCGGGCGGCAGCCGAGGGGACCGCTGACGAGTCGCTCATCGGCGACGTTCGCGCAAGCCGTGCGGCCTTCGACGGCAGTCTCCGAGCGCTTCGATCGGTGGATACCCCGTCCGAGGAGTTGGGGCTCGAGGGCAAGGTCGCCGAGTTCAGGGAGAGCGCCGACGACGCCCTCCGGATGCTCGCGGGTGGGCAGCCGTCGCTCGCCTCCGGACGGCTGCAGAACGAGACCGGCCCGGCGGCTCGCCGGCTCCTCGCTCAGTTGGCCGAGGCCGAAGCCGCCAGTGGCGAGCGGGCCGACCGCCTCGACCGCGTCGGCGACCTCGGGTCGGCCGCCCTGCTTCTCGTCGCTGCCAGCCTCGTCTGGCTGACGCTCCGCCTCACCGGTCGGGCCCGTCGCGAAGCGGACCGAAGCCATGCGGAACTGGCGAGCCAGGAGCGATTCCGCGCCCTCGTCCAGCACTCGTCGGACGTCATTACGGTCACCAACAGCGTCGGCACGATCCTTTACCAGAGCCCGTCGGTACTCCCAGTCTTCGGCTACGAGGTGGATGACCTGGTCGGTACCGAACTCCAGCGGTTCGTGCACCCGGACGACGTCCGCTCCGTGATCAGGACGCTCATTCAGACCGCCAAGAACTCCGGCTCCGAGCGGATCGAGTGCCGGGTGCAGCATCGAGACGGGAGTTGGCGAAGCGTGGAGTCGGCGGTCACCGCTCGCCTCGACGACCCGTTGATCGGCGGCCTCGTGCTCAACACCCGTGACGTGACCGAGCGCAAGGAACTCGAGGAGCAACTCGCCCACCAGGCCTTCCATGACTCCTTGACCGGCCTGGCCAACCGCTCGCTGTTCCGGAACCGCGTCGAGCACGCCATGGCCAGGATGCGTCGGGTCGAGCGCCCCATCGCCGTCCTCCTCCTCGATCTCGACGGGTTCAAGGCGGTCAACGACAGCCTCGGTCACGCCTTCGGCGATGCTTTTCTGGTCGAAGTGGCTGCGCGGTTGCGCACGCTGCTTCGCCCGTCAGACACGCCGTGCCGACTCGGTGGCGACGAGTTCGCCGTGCTCATCGACGATCTAGTGGGCCCGATCGACGCCACGGTGGTGGCCGAGCGCATCGTCGAAGGGCTGCGCGAGCCGTTCGTGATCGACGGCAAAGAGGTCGTGACCACCGCCAGCGTCGGGCTCACGATCGCCGAGTCGACGAGTCACGACGCTGACGATCTCCTTCGCAACGCGGATGTCGCCATGTACACGGCGAAGGACCGCGGCCGGAATCGCTTCGAGATCTTCCAGCCGAGCATGCACCAGGCGATGCTCGACCGACTCGATCTGGAAGCCGACCTCCGTCGGGCCGTCGACCGGGGCGAGTTCGTTCTCCACTACCAGCCGACCGTGTCCCTCTCGAATGGGCGCATCGCCGGCATGGAAGCTCTGATCCGCTGGCAGTCACCGACTCGGGGACTCGTGCCTCCCGCCTTGTTCATCCCTCTGGTCGAGGAGACGGGTCTGATCGTGCCGATCGGGCGTTGGGTCCTCGAAGAGGCGTGCCGCCAAGCGGCGGCATGGAAGCGGGAGTTCGGACAGGACGCGCCGGGGACGATGAGCGTGAACCTGTCGGCGCGTCAACTGCAAGACGACACGTTGGTGGACCAGGTTGCCGACATCCTCGAGCGGACGGGCATCCAGCCCGACCAGGTGGTGCTCGAGATCACCGAGTCGGCGGTGATGGCCGACGCCGCCGCCATGACCGCCCGGCTGCACGAACTGAAGATGCTCGGCGTCAAGCTGGCCATCGACGACTTCGGTACGGGCTACTCGTCGATGAGCTACCTGTGCAGCTTCCCGATCGACATCCTCAAGATCGACCGGTCGTTCGTCCACGGCGTCAGCGACGAGCCGCAGAAGATGGGGATCGTTCGGGCGATCGTCGAGCTCGGGCACATCCTCGAGCTGCAGACCGTGGCCGAGGGAATCGAGCTCGACACCGAGCTGCAAGAGCTCCGGGCGCTCGACTGCGACCTCGGCCAGGGCTACTGGTTCGCCCGGCCGCTCCCGGTCGACCAGGTGATGGTGATGCTGAGCAAGCAAGCGGCAGCCCGTCGTCGGGGCGAGTTCAGTGTCGTCCCCGCCCCGCTCGCCGTCGGGTAGCGCGATCCCATTGGCGTGGTTGGCGATTCTCCTGACGTCGGGGCGACGCGAAGGCATAACGAGGAGCGCCGACGGGTACAGTGGTCCACAGCGCTCCCCCAGCGTCGCCCGAAGGGGAGTAGTCCTCAAGAGTTCGATCGTCAAGACGGCAGAAGTTGCCCGGTCGACTCGCCTGTGAATGGCGGACGAGACCTTCGGCTGAACAGCCTCAGCCGAAAGGAATTCATCCGTGCTCACAACGCTGGCCCCTCTCCTCGCCGCAGTAGGCGAAGATGCGGGCGGGAACTTCGCCTCCTTCGATGTTCCCCTCTGGGTCTGGGGTGCGCTTTTGGCGACCCTGGCGACGATGCTCATCGCCGACCTGCTGCTCGTGCATCGCACGGCCCACGTCATCACGCTGAAGGAAGCGGCGATCGAGTCGGCGATCTGGATCACCATCGGGACGTCGTTCTCGCTCGTGATGCTCTTCTGGCAGGGCGGTGGCGCCGCCGGTGAGTACCTGGCCGGCTATCTGATCGAGAAGAGTCTCTCGGTTGACAACGTCTTCGTCTGGGCGGTGATCTTCAGCTACTTCAAGGTGCCCCCGAAGTACCAGTTCCGCGTGCTGTTCTGGGGCATCTTCGGTGCGCTCGTTCTGCGGGCGGTGTTCATCTTCGCCGGCGTCGCCCTGATCGAGCGCTTCGAGTGGGTCCTTTACATCTTCGGTGCCTTCCTCATCTTCACGGCGTTCCGCATCGCCAAGCACGACGAGGCCGAGATCGATCCCGAGAAGAACCCGATCCTGGGCCTGGTTCGAAAGTTCATCCCGTCGACGACGGAGTACGACGGCCAGAAGTTGTTCACCCGCGTCAACGGCAAGCGCCTGGCGACGCCGCTGCTGGCCGTGCTCATCCTCATCGAGACCACCGACGTCGTGTTCGCCGTCGACTCGATTCCGGCCATCCTCGCCGTCAGCCGCGAACAGTTCATCGTCTTCGCCTCGAACGCCTTCGCCATCCTCGGCCTCCGCGCCCTGTATTTCTGCCTCGCCGGTATGGCCGGCAAGTTCCGCTACCTCAACGTCGGTCTCGGCGTGATCCTGGGCTTCGTCGGCACCAAGATGTTGATCTCGGGCTTCTACCACTTCCCCACGTGGGCCAGCCTGGTCGTCATCACCCTCGTCCTGACCGTCGCCATCGTCGCCTCCCTCCGAGCCGACAAGCGCGACCCCGGCCACAGCCCGCTCGAGCCCGACGATGAGAACCAGCCCATCATCGAGATCGACGCCGACTCCGATCGGCCCTGAAGCCGCCGTTCTCCAGGCCCCCGTCTTTCTGGGCGGATCTGTCCGTCACTACGACTGACTGATCCGCCCAGAAGCGGCCTGTCCTGCGGCAGGTATGCTGACGTCCCGCATCCAGCGCTCGTAGCTCAACGGATAGAGCATCTGACTACGGATCAGAAGGTTGGGGGTTCGAATCCCTCCGAGCGCGCTCTCCATAGTCCCTCGGTCACGGGTTCGTAGACGGTTGTTTCGATCGGCGTTGGTGGCGATCAGCCCTGCACGGCATCCCTACAGCTGCAGGGACGGGCTGGTCAGATGGTGTGCGTGCGTAGGGACGCGACGTCCGGTCGACGCGGTGCCGGCACCCGAACAACGACGCCTACCGCTCTGCGGTCGAACGCCTCGACCACATCGCCGAGCTCATGGCCGCGGCAGGCCAGCCCGAGGCGTTCGCACCGCATGCAGCCGAAGTGCGCGCCCGGCACAAGCCCAAGCGAAACCTCATGAAGCTCTTCGACCAGAGAGCCTGGTAGGCAGCGCTGCACTTATTGCATTTGCTTGGTAAGATCTCGGCATGAGCGACGTGCTCGAGGTACGACCTGGCGCTGTACGACCTGAGGAGTTGGCCGAGTTCGAGCGCGTCCTGGAAGCGGCGTCGGCTCAGGTCGGGCAGATGGCGCGACTCGTCGGGCCGGACGGGACCGCGATCGAACTGCCCGAGGGAATCCACGATGTGCTGCTTTCGATCATCGAGCACCTCAAGGCGGGCAACGGCGTGACCGTGATCCCCATGCACGCCGAGCTGACTACCGTCGAGGCCGCCGAGCTGTTGAACGTGAGCAGACCGTTCCTGATCAAGCAGATCGAGGCGGGCACCCTGCCCTGCCACATGGTGGGCACCCACCGCCGCCTCCGCCTGGCCGACGTACTCGCCTACCGGGACCGCATGGACGCCGACGCATCCGAGGCGCTCGCCGCCATGAGCGCTGAGGCCGAGGAACTGGGCCTGTACGAGAAGTAGGGCGGCGACGCGGTGGCCGGGTTCGTCGTCGTGCTCGATGCCAACGTGCTGTATGGCATCGAGGTCACCGACCTTACGGCCACCATGGCAACGCGGCGCCTGTTTCGACCGCATTGGTCACCCGAGATCCTCGAGGAGGTCGTCCGCAACCTCAATCGCCGACCCGACCTCGACCCCCAGGCAATCGATCGCCGGGTCGCCCACCTCAACCGCGCGCTCCCAAGTGCGCTCGTGCAGATCCCACCCGCCCTCATCGAGGCCATGCCGATCAACGACAAGGACCGACACGTGCTTGCGCTCGCCGTCCATGTCGGAGCGACGACGATTGTCACCGACAACGTCCGCGACTTCCCCGCGGACCTGCTCGAGCCGTTCGGCGTCGAGGCGATCAGCAGCGACGCATTCGCCCTCGCTCAGGTCGACTTGCATCCTGCGGAGGTGCTCGCGTCCGTGGACGAGATGGCAGCCCGGCGGCGGCACTCGCCCCGGACCAAGGTCGAGATCATCGAGTATCTTGCCCGCTTTCTGCCGCAGGCGATGGACGCGCTCCGAAGGCACCAGTGACGGCAGCGACCAGGTCAGCGATGGCGCGCTCGCGCAGGATCACGAATCCATCCAGAATCCATGCAGGAGGTGGCTGCCCGTAGCAATCGGTGGCACCACGGGATACGTGGTGCGCCGCCCCACCTGCGAGAACGGGCGAAACCGCTGGTCGCAGGAGCCAGACCGTCTGCCTACGGAACAGAAGGTTGGGGGTTCGAATCCCCCCGAGAGCGCTGCTGCTTCGCTCCACGACTCAGCGGTCCTGCGCGCCGACTAGTGGCGTCGCCAGGTCGTCGGCTCAGCTGACGATGCCGCCGGCCTCCATCAGGTCGCGGAAGGCCTCTTCGATGTTGCGTCGCAGCCCTGCCGGGTCGGCGACTGCGGTCGGGTCGATGAGCAGCCCCATGTCCATCGAGCCGTTCTGGCTGATGGTGGTGAGGTTGGCGGCGGTGCCGGCAACAGGCCCGAGAGGGATGCATGCCAGCACCTTGGCGCCGGCCACGTAGGTCTGCATCGGCGCTCCCCGCTGATTGGACGTCGCCAGGTCGATCTTCGCCGCCTGCTGGCGGGCGAAGCGGGTCGTGACCGACGTGGGCAGGAGGTTGGCGACACCCGCCACGGCACTCATTGCTCCGCGTCCGCTCACACCGCTGCGACGCTCGGCCATGAGGTCACGGATCTGTTGGAAGCGATCGGACGTCGCCTCGGCCCCACCGCCGGGGATCTGCAGGGGCACCGGCGTGAACGAGTTCCCGCCCATCGCCTTGTCGGTGCGGGTGCTCACGACGAACGTCATGTTGATGGCGTGGACCGGGGTGTTGCGCTCGGCGTGGTACGCCAACGCACCGAGCGCGGCGCCGG
>JBKJLU010000378.1:0-4411 GCA_046596815.1 Acidimicrobiales bacterium
TCGGCCTTGTGGGGCATCGTGACGTTGAGGCCGTCGATGCCGAGGGTGCGCATGGCTTCGACCGCCTGCAGGCCCGATCCGGTAGCGACGGGGAGGGCCAGGTAAACCCAGTCGAGATCGAGCGCCGCGAAGGCGGCGTTGTGGATGACCGGGCTGAGGCTGTGGCGCACCGGGTCGCCGATGACCCCGGCGACGCGGGTCGATGCGCTGATCACGTCAGCGGACGCCGGCCGCCTCGGCCTTGCGAATGTTGGCCTGGTGCTCGGCGCCCGTCTTGGCGAACGAGTGGCGGCCGCTCTTCTCGGTGACGACGTAGAAGAGGAACTCGCTCGGCTCCGGATTGAGGGCGGCCTCGATGGACGCCTTGCCCGGTGCAGCGATGGGAGTCGGCGGCAGGCCGACTCGTTTGTATGTGTTGTAGGGCGAGTCGATCTCGAGGTCCTTGAACAGCACCCGCACGTTGCTGTCGGCCGACTTGCCGAGGGCGTAGATGATGCTGGCGTCGATGCCGAGGGGCATCTTTCGCTTGAGCCGGTTGTAGATGACCTGAGCCACCATCGGTCGCTCGTCGTCGAAGCGGGTCTCGCGTTCGATGAGCGATGCGACCACGAGCGCCTCGTACGGGGAGATCCCCACCTTCGCCTTGGCGTCGGCCACCCCCGCCTGCTCGGCGACGGCGTCGAAGGACTGCACCATCCGGGACAGGATCCGGGCCTCGTCGTCCTTGGGCTCGAGGTTGTAGGTCTCGGGGAGCAGCAGTCCTTCGAGGGTGGTGATCTCGGCCGGCTGGAACTTCGACTTGACCTTGCCCGACTCGAGGGCGGCGTTGAACGCTTCGGCCGAACGACCCTCCAACGTGGCAACGGCCTCGGCGATCTGGGGAAGGACGAGCCCCTCACGAATGGTCAGACGCTCGAATTTGAGGTCAGGACCCTTCTCCAACTTGGCGATGGCCTCGCCCATGGACATGTTCTTGTTGAGGGTGTACTCGCCCGCTTGGAACGGTCCCCCGCCGTTGAGGCGGATGTAATAACGAAACGTACTGGCACTGGTAATGACGCCGTCGGACTCGAGGAGTTGGCCGATCCGCTGGGTCGACGAACCCATGGGCACGGTCAGCTTCAGGGCCTCGCCGGGCGGTCCGGCGGGGTCGACCTGGCGTTGGTAGGCGGCGTAGGCGAGGCCGGCGCCGATCAATCCGATGACCACGAGCAGGACGAGGGGGGCGAGGAGCTTGCGGCCGAATCCGCCCTTGCGCCGGGGTTCGGGAAACCGTTCGTACTCTTCTTCGAGGTCGCCGGAGGCGTCGTACACGTTCGTCGGGGGTTCTGGGGTCATGACATTCGGTCCACGGGGATTCTTGCCTCTCGGCTGTCGAGCCACGCCTGCAGCATGACGGCGGCGGCGATCTTGTCGACCACCTTGCGGCGGGCATCGGCCCGCATGTTGCGCTCGATCATCGATCGGTCGGCGGACACGGTGGTCAGGCGCTCGTCGAAGGTCTCGATCGGTACGCCGACGACCTCGCGCAACGCCTCTGTCTCGGCCAGCGCGTCGGTGGCGGCGCGACCGACCGAGCCGTCCATGGAAAGGGGCAGGCCCACGACGACCATGCCGGCCTCTTCTTCGGTGACGATGGCGGCGATGCGGCGGCGGTGGGCGGTGGCGTCTTTGGTGCGGGCGATGACCTCATACGGCGTGGCCAGCACGCCACCCGGATCACTGACGGCGATGCCGATGCGCTTCGTGCCGAGGTCGACGCCGACGACCCTCACAGGCCGAGCCGGCCCCGCACGGCCGCCAGCGCATCGTCGATCCGGGTGACGTCCTTGCCGCCTGCGGTTGCGACCTCGGGGGCTTTGGCGTTTCCTCCTCCGCCCGTGGCCGTGGCCGCAAGGACGGCGAGTTCGCCGGCGACGAGGCCACTGTCCTTGGTCACGGCAGCAGCAATGCCGACTCGTTCGCCATCGGGGGTGCCCACGACGACGACGGCGCGGATGTTCGGCTCGTTCCGCACGCTGACCGCGAGGTCTTTGAGCTGATCCGTGGTGAGGCCGTCGCGGCGCACGACGACGATGCCGTCGACGGCGGCGGCGGCCAGTTCCTTCCCCTCCCCCGCGGACATCTGGGCCCGAAGCGACTTCAGTTCGTCTTCGAGCCCCTTCTGGCGGACGAGCATCCGCTCGATGGCACTCGGCAGTTCGTCGGGCTTCGACTTGGTGAGGCCGGCGGCGGTCGCGAGTAGGCGCTCGCGCTCGGCCACCCAGCCGAGCGTGCCCGCACCGGTGAGGGCGAACACGCGACGAAGGTTGGCGCCGATCGACGTCTCTTGAGTGATCTTGATCGGGCCGATCATGCCGAGGGCGTTGACGTGGGTGCCCCCACACAACTCCATCGACTTCGTCCCTGACTCGACGATGCGCACGACGTCGCCGTACTTGTCGCCGAAGAACATGATCGCTCCGAGCTCCTGGGCCTCGGCCATCGGTGTCTCGTAGGCCCGCACCGGCTCGTTGTGGAGGACGCGCTCGTTGGCCAGGCGCTCGATCTCGGCCAGCTGGTCGGCGGTGACGGCCGAGTGGTGGCTGAAGTCGAAGCGGAGGTAGTCGGGATGCACGAGCGATCCCTGCTGCTTCACGTGGGGTCCGAGCACCTCGCGCAGCGCCCAGTGCAGCATGTGGGTGCCGGTGTGGTTGCGGCGGATGGCGTCACGCCGCTCGCCGTCGACGCGCCCGGTGACCTCCTGTCCCTCGGTGACTTGGCCCTCTTCGACGGCGGCCAGATGACGGTGGAGACCAGGGATGGCGGGCGTCGTGTCGAGCACCCGCAGCGTGCCTGTCGGCGACGTGATCGTTCCGGTGTCGCCGACTTGGCCGCCACCCTCGGCATAGAACGGCGTGCGATCGAGGAACACCTCGACCTGTCCGTCGTCGGGGCCGGGGAGAACGGCCAGGACACGACCCTGCGACTCGACCTCGGTGTAGCCGGTGAAGGTCGTCGGACCGTGTTCGGTGAGCAACTCCCGATAGGCCTCGGCCCCGAACTTGACCGTGCCCGAAGCGTTGGCCTTGCCGGCATCGCGCGAACGCGTCCGTTGCTCGATCATGAGCCGATCGAACTCGCCCCGGTCGAGGGGCACGCCGCGTTCTTCAGCGACTTCCTCGGTGATCTCGATGGGGAAGCCGAAGGTGTCGTGCAGCTTGAAGGCGACGGCGCCGCCGACCTTGCCCGTTTCGAGCTCGTCGTCGAGCAACGCCGAACCGGTCTTGAGGGTGGTGCGGAAACGTCCTTCTTCGCGCTCGACGATGTCGGCGATGACGTCGGCGTTGGTCAGCAGCTCGGGGTAGGCCTCGCCCATCAACTCGACGGCCGCGCGGACGAGCGGTACGCACAAGTCCTTTTCGACTCCGAGCTGGTAGCCGAGGCGAACGGCCCGCCGGATGACGCCCCGCAACAAATAGCCGCGTCCCTCGTTCGACGGGGCGATCCCATCGTTGACGATGACCGTCATGTTGCGCGCGTGGTCGCCGATGACCCGCAGGGCGGTGTCGACCCGATCGTCACCTGAGCGATAGGTCTTGCCGGTGATCGATTCGGCGGTGGCGATGAGGGGCCGGATGGCGTCGGTGTCGAAGACCGTCGGGAGGTCGTTGAGCAGCATCAACCAGCGCTCCATCCCTCCGCCCGTGTCGATGTTCTTCTTGGCCAGCTCGCTGAGATCGCCGTTCTCGTCGCGGAACTTGTCCATGAACACGAGGTTCCAGAACTCGACGTAGCGGTCGCTGGCCCCGAGGGCCGGCCCGCCGGAGTCGCCCCATTCGGGGCCGCAGTCATAGTGCAGCTCGGAGCAGGGTCCGCACGGGCCGACCTCGCCCATCTCCCAGAAGTTCTCCTTGTCACCGAGGCGCTGGATGCGCTCCATCGGCAGACCGATCTTGTCGTGCCACAGGGCTTCGGCGACGTCGTCGGACGTGTGGACCGTCACCCAGATGCGATCGCCGTCGAAGCCGGCCACGCGGGTGCACAGATCCCAGGCCATGGTGATGGCCTCTTCCTTGAAGTAGTCGCCGAAGCTCCAATTGCCCAGCATCTCGAAGAAACTCAGGTGGCGGCGGGTCTTTCCCAACTCCGCGATGTCGTTGTGCTTGCCCGAGAGTCGCACGCACTTCTGAACCGTGGTGGCGCTCGGGTAGGGCGAGGGCACCTCGCCGGCCAGGTACTCGACGAATTGATTCATGCCCGCGTTGGCGAACATCGGCGCCGTCGGATGCGTGAGGATCAAGGGCGACGACGGCACCGCCGTGTGCCCGCGCTCGACGAAGTAGTCAATGAAGGCGCGGCGCAGCGAGGTGGCATCCATGGGCATGGCCGCCCGATCCTACTGGCGCCCCTGCTTCTTCCTATCGAGTTC
>JBKJLU010000393.1:0-4899 GCA_046596815.1 Acidimicrobiales bacterium
TCATCGTCGCCGGCCGCGAACCCCAACGCAAGGAGGCGGTGCTGGACATCCCGCACCGCCTCAGGGCTCGGAAGAAAACTACGTGAGAGGTCGTGCATCAAGAACGCGTCTCTATCAGGTCAACGCACTCGCGACCTCTCACGTAGTTTTCTAACGATCCCTCACCCTGCGCACCTTCACGAAGTGGGAGCAGCTCTACAGGAATGCTGCGATCTCCTCGAGCAGCTGGCCCTTGCCCCGAGCGCCGACGACTCGCTTCTGGACCTCGCCGTCCTTGAAGAGGATGAGGGTCGGGATACTCATGACCTGGAACTGCTGAGCCGTGGCCGGAGCGTCGTCGACGTTCAGTTTGGCAATGCGGATCTTGCCGGCGTGGGTGGTGGCGATCTCTTCGAGAATGGGGGCGATCATCTTGCACGGTCCGCACCATTCCGCCCAGAAATCGACGAGGACCGGCCCGTCCGCGCCCTTGACCTCTTCGTTGAAGTTCGTGTCGGTGAGGGTGGTGATGTTGTCGGCCATGGCGCCGTCTCCTGATCTGATGGTGGTGGGAGCGTACCCAGCGAGAGAGTCAACGCACCCAATTGCTCGGGCATTCCACTCGCTGGAAGCGGTTACCAGTTGCGGGGGGTCTCGTGGATGTCGTGGTCGGCCGTGCCGGTGGCTTCGAGCCACCGTTCGGCGTCGATGGCGGCCATGCACCCCGATCCGGCGGCGGTGATGGCCTGGCGGTAGACGTGATCCTGGACGTCGCCGGCGGCGAAGACCCCGTCGATGTTGGTGAAGGTCGACCCGTGCTTGGTGACCAGGTACCCCGTGTCCTCCATGTCGAGCCAACCCTTGAACAGCTCGGTGTTGGGCACGTGCCCGATGGCCACGAACAGCCCGTGCACCGGCAGGGTCGAGGTGACGCCGGTGACGATGTTCTCGATCTCCACGGCCTCGAGCACGTCGCCGCCGAGGACGTCGGTCACCCGGCTGTCGAGGACCAGTTCGATCTTGGGATGGTTGCGGGCCCGCTCTTGCATGATCTTCGAGGCCCGGAACTCCTGGCGCCGGTGGATCAGGTGCACCTTGGTGGCGAACTTGGTGAGGAACAGCGCCTCTTCGAGGGCGGAGTCGCCGCCGCCGACCACGGCGATCTCGAACCCGCGGTGGAAGAAGCCGTCGCAGGTCGCGCAGGTGGAGACGCCGTACCCCATGAGGCGCTGCTCATTCGCCAGATTGAGCATCAGGGCCTGGGCGCCGGTGGCCACGATGACGGCCCTGGCCACGATCTCCTCACCCTCGACGACGATGCGGTGGGGAGGGCCGTCGAGTTGCACCTTGCCCGCCTTGACGGTGCGGATCTCGGCTCCGAAGCGCACGGCCTGGGCCCGGAAGTTGGCCATCAGCTCGGGACCCATGATGCCGTCGACGAAGCCGGGGTAGTTCTCCACCTCGGTGGTGAGCATGAGCTGTCCGCCCGGCTGATCGCTGGTGGACGAAGGCTCGCCCTCGATGACCAGCGGGTGCAGGTTGGCGCGGGCCGCATAGATGGCAGCAGTGAGCCCCGCGGGCCCTGATCCGATGATGACGACGTCGCGAGGTTCAGCCATGGTTCCTACTTCGAGGTCTTGGCGCTCGGTGGGCGCCGCTTGCGCCACAGGAACAAGCCGGCGACGGTGAAAAGTCCCCCGAGGATGGCGTAGGCCGCCCAGATCGGCAGGACGTAGTCGAGCAGCCGGATCGACATGATCGTGCTGAGCACGAGCGCCGCGACCCCCATCGTGGAGACGATGATCCCGTAGACGAGGGCGCGGGCGACGGTTTCGAGCGGGGCGGCGGTCTTGCTGCGGACCGATCCGACCACGGATTCGATGGTGTCGGCGACCTGGACGGTCCAGTCGCTCGACACCTTT
Source organism: Acidimicrobiales bacterium (assembly GCA_046596815.1). Taxonomy (GTDB): domain Bacteria; phylum Actinomycetota; class Acidimicrobiia; order Acidimicrobiales; family CADCTF01; genus DATLED01. Next base: position 1,902 of record JBKJLU010000393.1, read on the forward strand.
GCCGGGGCGACCGGCGCGTCGGGGCGGGGCGCAACAGGCGTGGCCATGGGCGGTGAGCGTAGTGGCGACCCGACACCGGCACGGGCGTCGTTCGAGGTAGGCCCGGGGCGGACCTATCGTCGGCGCCGATGCGCGCTCCCGTCCCTGCGGTCCTTGCCGCGCTCGTCGTCGCCGCCCTCGGCGCCGTGATCCTGGGGGAGTACGAGTTGGCGGGCGTGCGCCCCCTGCTCGCCGGCGTGTTGTTCGGCGTGGCCGTCGCCGAGGTCATCGCCAGCGTCGCCCGGACGTCCGACGGCGATCCCCGGCTTTTGGCGGCGGCGGCGCTCGTCACCGAAGCGGGTCTGGTGTGGGCGACGTGGATCTCGACCGGGCACGAGCTCGATCTGGCGTCGGGCACGGCGTGGGCCGGAGTCGTGCTCGGCACCGTCTCGGCGCCGCTGTGGCTCAGAAGCGCGGGTCGGCGAGGAGACCGCACGCCGGACGGGACAGCACCAACGCCTGTCGGGTAACACCGCCGGCCGGTTCGGTGAGGAGGAACACGAGCACCTCGGCCGCTTCACCCTTCCAGCGGACCGACGACGTCGAGATCAGGGCACCGAGGCGCCCGGCCCCGATCCGCTCGGCCTCGGCCCGGCATCGAGCCCGATCCTGGGCCGCCGTCGAGGGCGTCGCGGCTGTGGCCGCACCCGCCGTAGGAGCAGCCACCACCGGGGCGTCGGCGCCCGCTTCGGACTCCGCCTTGTTCGTCGTCCGCCCTGCGGAATCCTCGTCTGCGAGGGCGTCCGAGGGCGTCGACAGTGCTCGACCACCGCCAGCCGCGCCCCCGGGGGTTGGGCCTCGGAGGATGGCGGCCAAGGCGGCGGGATCGCTCTGGTCGCCGAGGTCACCCGACACGAGCTCCGGGTCGCCTGCGCTCGGCGCGGGGCCGCCGGACGCCACCGAGTCCTGGGCCGGCGCCGAGGCGCCACCTTCGGTCGACGTCTCGGCGTCGAGTGCGGTGATGGTCCCGTGTGTTCCGTCGCCATCGGTTGCGCGGAGCAGGCCGGCCACTCCGGCGAGCGCGGCGATTGCCGCGGCGGCGCTGATGAGCCACGTCGGCGGAGGGCGAAGACGAGACCGGCGGTTGCGCAGATCGACCGTCGGCACCGGTGGGGTCGCTCGCGGGCCTGCGCCCGCATCGAGCGTCTCCAGTGCTCGGGCGATGAACCCGTCGAGCACGTCGGGGGCGAGGGGTGGGGGGACCGATGCCAGCAGCCGCCGCGCCGCCCTGAGGTCGTCGAAGCGATCCGAACAGGAGGCACACGACGAGAGATGGGGCTCGGCCGTCTCCTCGTCGAGGAGGGCGGAGAGTTGCTCATCGACGAGGTGGGGAGCGGTCACGGTCGGATCCTTGGACGAACGGCAGAGGCCTCGGGGTTCCCGTCCGCCCGCAGCCGGTCGGCCAGCGCGGCACGGCCTCTGGCGATGCGGGATCGAACCGTGCCCGCAGGAATACCGAGCACGTCGCTGATTTCGGCGTACTCGAGGCCGAGGAGATCGCGGAGGACGACGGCGGCGCGGAACTCGGGGGTGAGTTCGCCGAGGGCGGCATCGATGTCGACGCGGTCGCCGACCCCGTCCAGAGGACGGTCGTTTCCCGCAGCGCGCACCTCGGTGCGGAGCACGTCGAGCGCCTGGTCGTCGGTCGGTTCGGGTCGACGCCGGCGCCGACGGAGCTCGTCGAGAGAGGCGTTGGTGGCCACCCGGTAGGCCCAGGTCGAGAAGGCCGAGCGGCCGTCGAAACGATCGAGGCCGCGCACGATGGCGATCATGGCCTCCTGAGTGGCGTCGGCGGCATCGGCGTCGTTTCCGGTGATGCGACGGCACAGCCCGTGGAGCGAAGCGGCGTGGCGGCGGAGCAGGAGGTCGAGGGCCTGACGATCTCCACTCTGGGCCGCGGCCACCAGCGCGAGGTCGTCGGAGGAATCGATGGGAAGAGGGTACCGAGGAGCGTTACCGCTCGACCGCGATCTCCGCGATCTCGACCCGGTTGCCCTCCCCCAGCCGCGTGATCCAGACCAACACGGCCTGACCCTCGACGGCCTCGAACTCGAACGTTGTGCTTCCGGCGATGTCGGCTTGTTCCTGGCGCGGTGGGCCCCACTCGGCCAACGAGGCGCCGGGCCGGCCGGCGACGTAGACGGCTCCACTCCATCCACTCGTCGGGCCAGAGACCTTGACAGCACTGACCTTTTCCTTGGCCCGGAGTTCGAGAATGAGCCCGACGCCCTTCTTGAGCCCCCCGAAGTCCTGGTTGCGGTAGCCGACCGTCGACCACAGCGTCGCTGGGTCGCCGTCGGCGGCCGTCGACGCTCGGTCCTCGTTCTCGACGCGATCGTTGCCCTCGGGATCGAAGCTCCGCACCGTGTACCCGGTGACTTGCGTCCGTTCTTCGTCCTCGGTCGCGGCCGGCGGGTCATCCCGCCGCAGGAGCGTGTCGCCGACGTCGGACTTGCTGAGGGCGATGCCGACCACGACGAGCCCGACGGCGAGCGCCACGATGACGGCGGCCGGGACGAGCCAGGTGCGCTCGGTCTGACGGAACGACGGGGCCATGCCCGAAGGTGGTGTCGGGTCGCGCACCACGGACGGAACGGCGTCGTCGCCGAAGTCGAGGCTTCGAAGCGCGCTGGCCATGGCCGCGGCGTCGGGAAAGCGCTTCTCCGGATCCTTGGCCATGGCGCGCGTCACGACCGACTCGAGGCTGCGGGGGATGCCGGCTCGAAGCTGGCGCGGGGTCAGCGGTTCGTTGTGGACGTGGGCCATCGCCGTGGCCATCTCGGTGTCGGCCTCGAACGGGGCCCGGCCGGTGAGGAGTTCGTAGAGGACGACGCCGAGGGCGTAGATGTCGGATCGGGCGTCGGGTTCGACGCCCTGGACCTGTTCGGGCGAGAGGTATTTGGCTGTTCCGAGGATGGTACCGGGCTGGGTGAGGTCGGTTCCGTCCTGGGCGACGGCT
>JBKJLU010000148.1:0-5688 GCA_046596815.1 Acidimicrobiales bacterium
GTCGTGGCGCGACCTCATCGCCATGAGCACCCACGCCATCGACGCAGGTGCGGTCGCGACCGGTTCGGCCGCGGACGCGCTAAGTGCTGCCGATGTCGATCGCCTCGTGGCGCGCCTCTTCAACGAAGAGGGTCACTCCCTCGTCCGCCTCACTCGATTGTTCGTCGACGACCGGAACGCGGCCGAGGACCTCGTGCAGGAAGCCTTCATCCGGTTGGCCCGCTCGGCGACCCGCATCCAGGACCTCGACAAGGCGGCGGCCTACCTCCGCTCGATCGTGCTCAATCTTGCCCGCGACCACAACCGGCGGGGGTTCGTCTCCCTTCGCCACCAACTTCCCTTCGACGATCACCAAGCGTCCATCGAAGACCAGATCGATCTTCAGGACGACCAGCGGCGGGTGCTCGAGCAGCTGCGCGAACTCGCACCGCGCCAACGCGACTGCCTCGTCCTCCGGTATTTCCATGAACTCGGCATCGACGACATCGCGTCGACGCTCGGGCTCTCCCCCAACTCGGTGAAGACCCACCTCAAACGGGGTCTCGCCGGCATGGAACGTCGTCTCGGCGTGGCGGTCGACGAATGACGGCGATCGAGACCCGCCTCCGGGACGCGCTCGTCCAGGGTGTGGCGGCAGTGCGCGAGAGCGACGACCTGTTCGCGCGGGTGCAACTCAGCATCGACGAAGACCGACGGGCCCGATTCCAACGTCGCCGTCGGTACGCCACCATCGCCTGTCTCCTGGGCGCGCTCGGCGCCGTCGTCTTCGCCGTTTCCGATCTCGAACAAGGAAGGTTCCTCATGGATTGGTGGGTGCTCGAACTCATCTCCACCGCACTGCTTGCCGCGATCGCGCTCTGGCTCGGTCCGCTCATCAAGCGCTTCGGCCGGAGCTACGCCGCCGACGTCTTCCGGGCCAACCCGCGCACGGGCAAGAGCTTCATCGTGTTGACCGACGTTGCCTACTACCTGATCTTCTTCGCCTACATCCTCTTCACCGTCAGCTACGAGCCACGCGGGAGGTGGGACGACGTGGTGACGCCGGCCCAGTTGCAACACGAGACGGCGCGTCTCGGCGGCATCCTCCTCACGATCGGTCTGTTGCACGGCCTCAACCTCCTGGCCCTGCCGGTGATGGGTCGACTGCTGACGCTGAACCGCCGCCTCGACGAGGAAACTCCCCGACGGGAGGAACCGCCGGCGTGATCCTGGTGCTCGGCCTTCTGGTGCTGGTCGCCGCCGTCGTCGTCCTGCTCGGTGGTTCGGCCGGCGCTGCGCTCTTCGGCGGTCGAACTCGTCCGGAGCGGAGTGGACTCGGCATCCCCTTTGCTGTGGGAGGAGGGGCCGGCATCGTCGTGCTGATCCTGGTTGCCGCCCTGGTCGGTATCGGTGGCCTGCGTTCCGGACGTTCGAACTCGGACCAAGGCGAGTCGGCGGTGACCTCGTCCGTACCTCAGCGGATCGTCAAGGACCCAGACGCGCCGGTCGCCGGGCCGCTGTCGACATTCGATGGGGTCGTCCGACTGGAAGCCGAGCGTTCCACCCTCCGTCCGAGTCCTTCGATCGGCAACCTCGAGAACGGAGATGTGCTCGACGTTCGGGCCACGGGGTTCGTCGCCGGTGTCGAGGGTGTCATCGCCCAGTGCCCGGACCTGCGGGGTTCGCGCTGCGAGAACGTCTACCCGGTGCGGGCCGACGATGGCGGACGCGTGCGGGTTCCTTACCGGCTCGTCGAGGGCCTCGGCGCCGGAACCCTCGTCATCGAGGTCGACGGCGAGCGCGCGGGCGCCGCGTTGGTGTTCGGGGGCGCGACGCCAGCGTTGGCACGCCTTGGCGTCGACCGCGGGTTCGTCCGGATCATCGGTGGGTCGCCTGATGCCGCAGTCCGGATCGCCCGGTGTCGCTCGGACGTCGTGGCCCTCCGCCAGTGCGCCATCGGACCGTCGTTCAGGCTCGGTCATGACGGTTCGAGGCGTATCGAGGTCGCCGCCGGTCGCGATTCCCAGCGAATCGTGATCGTCGGCGAGGGAGGCTCGGCGATCACCGATCCCATCGTCCTTCGGGGCCGGCCGGGACCCGAGGTCGGCCATGACCCCACCCGGCTGGTCCTCGGCTTCGGGCTGGCCTTGGCGTTGCTCGGGATTGCCGTTGCGCTCATCCGCTCGACCGACTGGCGGGTCTCGGCCGAAGCAGCCACGCCCTTCCTCGATGCGGCGACCCTCGATGGCTGAGCGCTGGAGTTGGCGACTCGTCGCCATGGTCCTGCTGGCGGTGACGGGGATGTCCGCATGTGGGAACCCGCCGACGGCGGTCATCCGAATCGACAACTCCTACGACGAGTTCGCCACGTCGATGATCGGCTTCTTCCCGGACACGATCGTGGTCCACCCCGGCCAGACGGTGCGCTTCCGTCAGCGATGGACGGGCGAGGCCCACAGCGTCACCTTCGGTGCCATGTTCAACAACGAACTGGGGCGCATCCGCGACCGGCTGCGCGAGCCGCTTCCGCCCGATGCCGACGACCTTCCCGAGCTGGCCCGTTTCGAGTCGCTTCCCGTGATGATGGGGCGAGGCGATCAGGAGTTCGCGGTGAATCAGAACGGGGCCCAGCCCTGTTACCTCGAGACGGGTTCACCCCCCACCGACCCTGACCAGCCCTGCCCCCAGCGGCCACAGCCCACGTTCACGGGAAAACAGAGCTACTACAGCAGCGGCTTCATCCCGTTCCGGGGCAAGGCCGGCAATCGTTTCGATGTGCCTTTGGCAAAGGACATCGAGCCGGGGTCGTACAACTTCTATTGCAACCTCCATGGAGTCGCCCAGTCGGGAACCGTCCAGGTGGTCGCTGCGGATCAGCCGCTCCCTGACCAGGCGGGCGTCGATCGTGGGACGAGAAAGCTCATCGACGAGAGATACGGACGACCCCTGTCCCAGGCGTTGGAATCCGCCAAAGCCGGCGAGATCACGATCGGTGGCGCCGCTTATGAAACCCCGTTGGCCGGCGCAGCCACGACCGAGATCCGACCCTGGGGTGGGTCTTCCCATCGCCGCCATTTCGGGCACCGCCACGGCTCGGTCGACGAGTTCGTGCCTCGCGCCGTTACCGCGACCGTCGGTCGACCGGTGTCGTGGACGTTCGTCGGGCGCCACACGGTGAGCTTCAACGTCCCCGCCTATCTGCCCGTCTTCGCCGTGGGCGCCAACGGCACCGTCCGCACCGATCCGCGCGTCAACGAGGCTGCGGGGTGGACCGTTCGCGGCCCTCGCAACGGCGACGTCCCGCTGGTCGTCGACGCCGGCGAGTGGGACGGACGTGGCTTTCGGTCGACGGGCCTCGATTGGCGGACCGGTGATCGCTTCTCGGTCACCTTCACGCGGCCCGGCACCTACCCGATGGCGTGCCTCGTGCATCCTGCGATGGTCGGGAAGGTCGTCGTCAAGCCTTCTTGAGGGGAGCCCAGGCGAGGAGCAGGCGCTTCTCGCCGACGCCGGGGAAGCGCACCACCACCTCGGCTTTGTCGCCCTCACCGATGATGTCGAGGATGACGCCCTCGCCGAACTTGCCGTGGACGACGTCGTCGCCCGTCTTCAAGCCGAGCGACTCGGCGCCCTTGGTCTTGGCCGGCGTCGTCTGCCCGCTGCGATAGGCGGCTTCGGCGATGGCGCTGCGGCCTCCGCCCCATCCCGCCCCGGCACCACTCGAACCGCCGCCTCCGAACCCGAACCCCCGCTGGCGCTCGCGCTCACCCGTTCGCCGACCGCCTTCGACGAGCTTCATGAGCTCTTCCGGGATCTCCTTCAGAAACCGGCTCGGGGGGTTGTACTGCGTCGAACCCCACAAGGTCCGGCACCACGCATTGGTGAGATACAGCCGCTCCCGGGCACGAGTGATGCCGACGTAACAGAGGCGCCGTTCCTCTTCGAGTTCATCGGGCTCACCGAGCGATCGGAGATGGGGAAAGACCCCGTCCTCCAGACCGATGAGGAAGACCGCCGGGTACTCGAGTCCCTTGGCCGTGTGCAGGGTCATGAGCGTGACCGAGGATTCGTCGGCGTCGATCTGGTCGGCGTCGGCCACGAGGCTCACGTCTTCGAGGAACCGATCGACGGCGTCGTACTGACGGGCCAGTCCGACCAACTCGGCGATGTTCTCGAGGCGACCCGCCGACTCGACGCTGCGCTCGGCCTCGAGTTCGGCGGTGTATCCGCTGCGCTCGCAGATGAGCTCGAGCAAGGTGCCGGGACCGCTGCCATCGGCGGCCGCCGCTCGCAGATCGTCGAGGAGATCGAGCACGACCCGAATACCCCCCAACGCCTTGCCCGTCACCCCCGCTTCTGCGGCGCTGGCCATGGCCTCGCTGTAGCTGGCGCCATGACCGGCGGCCCAGTTGTCGATGCGTCCGAGGCTGGTGTCGCCGACGCCCCGCTTGGGGACGTTCACGATGCGCTTCAAACTGACTTCGTCCGAGGGGTTCGTCACCGCTCGCAGGTAGGCGAGAACGTCCTTGATCTCCTTGCGGTCATAGAAGCGGGTGCCGCCGATGACCTTGTAGGGCACGCCTCGTCGAGCGAGTTCCTCCTCGATGGCTCGGCTCTGCGCGTTGGTTCGGTAGAAGACGGCGACGTCGCCCCACCGGTAGTGCTCGCTGTCGTGGAGCCGACCGATCTCGTGGACGACGTACACGGCCTCGTCGCGCTCGTCCTCGGCGTGGTACCGGTTGATGACCTCGCCGCCGACCTGCTCGGTCCACAGCGCTTTCGGCTTGCGCATGGCGTTGTTGGCGATGACGGCGTTGGCGGCATCGAGAATGGTCTGCGTTGACCGGTAGTTCTGCTCGAGCACCACGACGTGCGCATCGGGAAAGGCGTTCTCGAACTCGAGGATGTTGCGGATGTCGGCGCCGCGGAAGCGATAGATGCTCTGGTCGCTATCGCCCACGACGCAGATGTTTCGATGCTCCTTGGCCAGCAGGATCACCATCTCGTTCTGCGCGGCGTTGGTGTCCTGGTATTCGTCGACCAGGAGGTGTTTGAACCGGGTCTGGTAGTGGGCCAGCACCTCGGGGCACTGCCGGAACAATTCGACGGTCTGCACGAGCAGGTCGTCGAAGTCCATGGCGTTGGCCGACCGCAGGCGCGACTGATACTCGCGGTAGACATCGGCGATGCGCTTCTCGTAGATGGTGCGGGCCCGCTCGGCGTAGACGTCGACGCCCACGAGGTCGTTCTTGGCTTGGCTGATGATGCCGTGCACCGACCGGGGAGGGAACTTCTTGGGATCGACGTTCTGGTCGCGCAACACGTAGCCGGTGAGGCGCACGGCATCGGCCTGGTCATAGATGGTGAAGCTCGACCGATACCCGAGATGGTGGGCGTCACGACGGAGGATGCGGACGCAGGCCGAATGGAAGGTCGACACCCACATCTTCTCGGCCACCGGTCCGATCAGGGCGCCGACCCGGTGCTTCATCTCGTCGGCGGCCTTGTTCGAGATCCTCGCCATCACCTTCACCAACAAGGCCGCTGACGAGATGAAGCACCGGGTCGCCGCCCTCGTCGGTCCGGTGGCCGAGAAGATGTGGGTGTCGACGTTCCACTCGGCTTGCGTGCGCATCCTCCGTCGCGACGCACACCATCTCGGGTATCGGTCGAGCTTCACCATCTATGACCAGGCCGATGCCGTGCGCC
>JBKJLU010000162.1:0-3966 GCA_046596815.1 Acidimicrobiales bacterium
CGACGGTGGCGATCTGGGCCCGTCCCGACGAGTGGCAGATCCCCTTGGGGGCGGTCGCTCGGGTCGTGGCGACGTCCGTGCGGACGCGCCTACGCATGGCGGCCCTGCTCGCCTATCTGCGCACTGATGCCCTCCATCCCGAGGAGCCCCATTGGTACCTCGAGTTCCTCGGAACGGTGCCGGAGGCGCAGGGCCAGGGCCGAGGTAGCCAGGTCCTGGCCCCGGTGCTGGCTCGCGCGGACGAGGAGGCGATCCCGATCTGGGCTTGGTCATCCAATCCCAGCAACCTCGCCTTCTACCACCGCCACGGTTTCGTCGTTCTCGACGAGCTGCCGTTCGCGCCCGGCGGACCCACGATCTATCCGATCCGCCGCGAGCCCCGGGCCTTGGGTCACGACGCATGACGGCGCAACACCTGGCACAATCGAAGCCCCGTCATCTGGCATCGGTCGGGGTCGAACAGCCTGCGAGGGAGGCGACACTGGTCGAGCGCGCTCACCCTGTGGTGCTTCCCACCGGAACGGTCACCTTCGTATTGGCCGACGTCGAAGGTTCGGTTCGTCTCTGGGAACTGAAGCACGAATCGATGGCCGCAGCCATCGGCCGCTTCGGCGCGCTCGTACCTGAGCTCGTCGACCGCCACCGTGGAGTGCGACCCGTCGAGCAGGGCGAAGGCGACAGCTTCGTGGCCGCGTTCGCTGTCGCGGGAGATGCGGTGGCCTTCATCCTCGAGCTACAGCGGACCCTGGCGGCCGCCGACTGGGCCAATGTCCTCCCCCTTCGAGTGCGGGCGGCAGTGCACACGGGCGCGACCCAACTCCGAGGTGTTGACAACTACATGGGGCCGACCATCAACCGGTGCGCGCGCATCCGGGCGCTGGCCCACGGAGGCCAGGTGCTGCTGTCGACCGCGACATGTGAACTCGCGGCCGACGCGTTGGGCGAAGGGGTGTCGTTCATCGACCAGGGCGTGCAAGCGTTACGAGACTTCGAACGTCCCGAACACGTCTTCCAACTCGCCCACCCGGAATTGGAGGACCACTTTCCGCCCCTTCGCGAGAAAGCAGCAGAGGCCCGGCGCCTTCCCAGCGCGCTGACGGCTTTCATCGCCCGGTCCGACGAGATGGCGTCGGTTGTCGAACTCCTCGGGCGGTCGCGGCTCGTGACCCTGACGGGTGCGGGAGGCTCGGGCAAGACCCGCCTGGCCCTGGAGTGCGCCCGCCAGGCGGGGGGAGGAGCGAGGGTCGTGGCTTGGGCCGATGCGGCACCCATTGCCGACGGCGCGCTCGTCACGTCGTGTGTCGCCGGGGCGCTCAACGTGCGAGAGGTCGCTGCCGAGCCGCTCATCGAGACCGTCGTGCGGGAGTTGGGAGGCCGAGAGGTCCTCCTCATCCTGGACAACTGCGAGCACGTGATCGAGGACGCCGCGTTCGTGGTGGAGCGCATGCTCCAGGGGTGCCCCGGCCTGAGGGTTCTGGCGACTAGTCGCGAACCGATCGGGGTGGAAGGAGAGACCTCGATGCGGGTGCCTTCGCTCGAAGGTTCAGACGCGGTTGCGCTGTTCGTCGATCGCGCCAAGGCGGTTCGACCGGAGTTCGTCCTCTCTTCCGCGGACCAAGACGCGGTCACGGAGATCTGCCGGCGGCTCGGCGGCATCCCGCTGGCCATCGAGCTTGCCGCTGCGCGCGTAAGAGTCCTCACGCCGCAGCAGATCGCCGCAGGCTTGGCCGACCGGTTTCGGCTGCTCACCGGTGGCGCCCGGACCGCCCTGCCTCGCCAGCGCACCCTCGAGGCGTCGGTCGACTGGAGTTACCGCTTGCTCTCGGACGATGAGCGCCGGCTCCTCGATCGCATCTCGACCTTCGCCGGCGGGTTCACTCTGGAAGCGACAGAGCGCGTCTGCGCCAACGAGGAGCTACCGGAACCGGCCATCCTCGATCTGCTCACCGCTCTCGTCGACAAGTCACTCGTCCAAGTCGACGGGGAGGGATCGGGCATCGAGGTCCGCTACCGAATGCTGGAAACGATCCGGCACTTCGCCCACCAGCGCTTGGCGGACGCAGTGGACGGAGGAATCGTTCGCGATCAGCATCTCGCCTACTTCCTCGGCTTGGCTGAAGAAATCGGGCCCCTCATCCAGCGGGGCGACGAACTGGTCTGGCTCGAACGGCTGGACGCTGACCTCGACAACCTCAGGGCCGCGTTGGATTGGGCCGAGCTGGGTGGAGATTCGAAGTTCCTTATCCGGCTGGCCGGGGCGTTGTGGCTCTTCTGGGAGCTTCGATGCCGCTTCGAAGAGGGATGCCTCCGCCTCCGCACCGCCCTCGACTCAGTGCCTGAGCCAACCCGTGAGCGTGCCATCGCCTTACACGGGCTCGGGGACATCTCGATATTCACGCTCGACATTGCGACCGTCACCACCTGCGGAGTGGAGTTGCTCGACCTGGGCGAGCGTCTCGATGACGCTGCAGTGAGGGTTCGAGGAAAGACACTGCTCGGATGGGCGGCCAGTTTTGGCGCCTACCGGGACACGACGTGGGCCCTCAAGAACCTCGCCGAGGCCGTCAACGACGCCAGGCGCGAGGACGACCCGTGGTTGCAAATGGATGCGGCCATCGCGATGAACCTCGCCGCTACGAACGAGGGCGATCTACGGGTGGCCCAAGCAGCCGCGGACGAAGCATTGGTCTGCGCCACGCAACGGCGCAGCGTCGGAGGCCTCCAGCGCGCGCTCTGCGCCTCGGGCCTCAGCCGACTCATCGCCGGCGATGTCAACGCCGGCGAAGACCAGCTCCTCCGGGCGATGTTGCTCGCAGAAGACCTCAACGACACCTTCTGGCACGCCCTCGCCCTCTCCTCGGCGGGTCGAGCGAAATTCCTGCGCGGAGACCTCACCGGCGCCGAGGCTGACGGCCGCGAAGCGGCCGTGCTCGGCGAGCGATTCGGGAACTCCGTAGCGGTTGCTCTCGCCGGCGCGGAGCTCGCCATCCAGTTCGCGGCGAAGGGCGAAGACGAGCAGGCTCGCCATTGGGTCGACGCGGTGGCGCCGATCGCAGAAGAGACGGCGCAGAGCTGGATCGATGTACGCCTCGCATCTGCTCTCGCCGTCGTCGACGCCCGTCAAGGGGACATCGTGGGGGCTCGTGAACGCCTTGGCGTCGCGACCAATGCGGTGGGCATCCGGCCTTACCAGCGCGGGCTCGCGGCATTGGCGCGAGGCCGCGTCGAACGCGTCGCTGGCGATGACTCTGCCGCCGAGGCCGCGTTCATCGAAGCGGTGCGTTCGCTGGCCGACGCCGGCGCGCGTGCGGACCTGGCGGACGCTCTCGACGAGTTGGCGGTCAGTGCGGCTCGGCGGAATCAGCCTGGACGAGCCGCTCGCCTGCTTGGTGCCGCGGAGGCCGAGCGCTCCCTCCTCGGCATTGTCAAGATCGCTTGGGTTGGCTTACCGGATGCCAACGAAGTGTTGGCCGCCATCGGGCCTGGTCTTGGAGACGAACTCGAGGCCGAGATCGAAGCGGGGCGCGCCAAGAGCCTCGACGAAGCCGTTCATCTCGCGCTTCGCGGCAAGGGAGGGCGCCGTCGGTCGAAGTCCGGCTGGGAGAGCCTGACGCCGGCCGAATCGGAGGTCGTTCGGCTCGTGAGCGAAGGCATGACGAACCCGCGGATCGCCGAGAAACTTCTGATCACATCGGGGACGGTGAAGGCCCACCTCTCGCACATCTTCACGAAACTCGGCGTCGGATCGCGTTCCGAGCTCGCGGCCGAAGCGGCGCGGCGGGACACCGCCGATCCCACTTGACGGAAACCGCTGAGCGGGTCCGGCTGCCAACGGCGGCGGCGGGTTGGCAGTCGCTTCTGCAGGACGCGGCCACCCCGATCCGACCCGGCGTGAGCATCCTCAGCACCGGTACTGTGCGTCCCTTTTCCTGCCCCCTATCGCCGCCTGAGCTACACGACGATGAC
>JBKJLU010000027.1:0-5892 GCA_046596815.1 Acidimicrobiales bacterium
ATCGCGACGTGCCACACTGGCGATACGTCAGAGTCCTCAGGCTGGCGCGGTCTCCGTGACCTCCAGGCGCCGCGCGGCCGCGACATGCTCGACCGCGCGCCGCAGGAACTCGAGACCGGCCGGGTCGAACTCGTACGTCCACGGCCGGATCCGCTCCGGTCGGGTGAGCCCCTTGTCCAGGCCGGCATTCAGCGCATCACGGGACATGAGGACCAGGTCAGCGGTCTGGTCGATGAGTTGGAGCGAGTCCGGCTGGTCAATGAGCGCGGATATCACCTCGATCCCGGACGAGCCAGACAGCCGCAGGACGTCCTGCATGTTCTCCGCCCCACGCTCGCTCGCGCACACGAGCCCCACTCGCGAACCCTCGGGCAGCCCCGCGATCTCATGGACCAGCTCCAGGTAGCCAGGGCCCACCAGCATGGCCACGACCGGCACGCGGCCGGCGGCCAGGACCTGGCACTCGTCGGCGTGGAAGGTGGTCGTGGCAACCAGGTCGTAGTGGAAGCGGTCCAGGCGTTCCGGCATGTCGTCGATGAGCGTGCCTTCCGCCTCGATCATGCCCGGGAACGCGTCGACCAGGCGTTCCGCGTCGTAGCCGGCATCGGCGCTGGTGCATTCCGCGAACAGGACCCGCACCAGTGGACCCGGGCGCTTGCGTTCCGTGGCCGCTGCGAACGTCGCGGAAGCGACTTCGTCCGCGGTGAAGCCCGCGTGTGCGGCGCGACGGAGCATCTCCGCCACGATCCCAGCCAGTGCCTCCGCGCCGCGGCGCTCCGGCGGGCGTTCGGCGACGTGGGTCCCGGCACCATGTCGACTGGTGACGTAGCCCGCATCAGCCAGCCGTCGGTAGACCGCCCGGATGGTGTTTGGGTTCACTCGGAGGGCGGCGCCCAGCTCCCGGACGGGCGACAGCCGCGAACCAGGCAACAGCCGACCAGAATCGATCTGATAGGCCAGCTGCCAGAAGATCTGGGTAGAGATGGGGACGTCGGAATCGCGTTCGACATCGAGCGCGTCGCCGGCGGTACCGGTCGTCACCCCGACGTTCGGTTCATTACTTGACATAGCGTGCTAGTCCAATCTAGACTCACATTTGGACTAGTTCACTATAGCAACAAGGTAGGTACCCGCATGATCGGGTTGATCGTTTTCCTCACGATGGGATTGATCCTCGTCGTTCTCGACCTTGCAGCATTGCGCTGGGGAGTCGATACGCGCGATTCGGCGGTCGCCATCCGCTGACCCTGGCACGACGCGCCGCCTGACGACGGCCGCCACCGCTCCCTCCTCCCCTCAGCCCGTGGCGCGCAGGCCGCGGGCTGACGGATTCTCCGGGCCAGGTTCGATGGCGAGGTGGCTTGTGTACGACTATTGCGTTACCCCGGCCCGTGTCCGTATGGAGCGCCAGGACTCGGCTCGAGCATACACGCCGGGTAACTGGTTTCCGCAACCGCGCCCCCAACTGGTGATACCAATCACCGCGCCGCGCGGTGGGTCAGCACCCAGGACCAAGGGCCCGCCACTGTCGCCTGAACAGGTGTCCTCGGACGGAATCTGATCCGGGATCGCGCACAGCATCGACTCCGGGTCGTACGGCCGATCGCTCGCCCCTGCCTGTCCTGCACACTCCCGCTGGGGGAGCAGCCGCAGCTCCGTGCGCATGAGCCGGCAGGGCGGGACGCCGCCTGGTGACCCGCGACCCCAGCCAAGCGCAACAGCAGGTCCGCCATCAGCGGGAGGACTCGCAACGTCCCGGACAGAGTCCGGTGGCGCATTGCCGGCCAGTACCAGGACGGCGAGGTCAAACCTCGCCGATTCGGCATCGTAGGCCGGGCCGTCAACGGCGCCTCCGGTTTCGCGGCGACCGTCTTGGGATGTTAGAGAGACGCCCAAGACGACCGACGCCAGGAGTGCGATCGACGTCGCCAGGCGTCGCCACGCCTGCCCGTTCATTCCGTCTTGGGGATGATCCGAAGGCTGTACGGCAACATGATCTCGTACGTCTGCCCCGCGGCGACGTATGTGACTCGCACCCCCTCGATGGTGCCCTCCGCGTTGCCCTCGGGAAGCTGGACCCCGACGACCACCTGGATATCTCCTCCTGCGGGCACGGTAGAACCCTCGACCGGGAAGACCTCCATCCCGGCGGGTGGGTATCCGTATGCGTTGGCGATGCCGCCCGTGTTCGGTCGATTCATGGTCACCCCGAGGATCGACAGACCGACGGGATCCACCAGCTCGGCCGACGCGAAGGTGATGTCCGAGTCCGTTGGGTTGGCGGGCAGATCCACACCCCAACTGGCCGTCTCATCGGATCTCAACCCGAACTCGACATTGGTCGTGGAATTCGTTCGGAGCGGGCCGTCCTGCCGGATACTGGGCTTCGTGATCACCGCGATCCCCACCACGAGGATCACGGCGATCAGCCCCAGCACCAAGAGCCCCAGAAGCCTGGTCCGGGCGGTCTGGCTGTTCATCTTCTACTTGCCGACGATGCGTGAAGCGTCCGGCCAAGTGGCGTCACTGCCACAGAGCTGCCCGACCGAAGAGAACACGTGCTTGATCTTGGTGGACGTGTCGAACCCGGTCTTCAGGGAGAGGTCGATTCCGATCACCCCGCTGATCTCGAGGCCGCTGGAGAATGTGATGGCATTGGCGGTGTCCTTGGTGAGCGTCACCGGGACGGTCGTGACGGGAGAGCAATTTGGCGCCGAGGGCGCCGACGCTGCGGCATAGGACAGGGCGCCACCATCCCAGCGAGAAAGCTGACGAAGAGCGCCAGCCTGCCCTGCTCGGTGCGCCAAGCCCGCCGATCCGGTCCTGCTCGGCCGCGGCTTGGTAAGCGCTCGACCGGGATCGTAGGTGGGCGACTTCGGAGTTACCGATCGACCCGATGCGTTCGTCAGCGCGCGCAACGTTCCGCCTGCCGGTGCCAACGGGCAGCCTCGAAGGTTGCCGTTATCGCTGGGCGCCCAGCATGAAGATCGCAGCCCAGAGGACGAGGATGGCGAGGACGACCCCGGCGGACCAAAGGAGCAGCCGGCACCCGGGTGGCCAGCGGCGAATTGAGGGCTTGTTTGACACCGTTGCACTCCTTAAGCGGCTGATCACTTCGTGGTTGCGGGCCGGCGCCGGCACCGCATGATACCGACGCCGACCCGCGTGGGTTGACTATTCCTCAGACGCCGGCATCGCCGCCGACTGTACCGTTGGGATAGACCGTTTGATCGATCCAGGGGTACTTGTTCTCACACCCAAATGGCGAGCACAGTCCCGTGAAGTGTCCTTGGGAGAAACTTCGGTATGAGGTGCGATTCGCCCCCCACCATTTCTGAACCGCGCCCCAGATCTCGTAGGACCAGCCAGCAAGGTAGACCGACCCCCAGCGGACCACCTGGGGTGTCGCCGTGACCGTAAGGCCGTCGGCCGAGCACCAGTTCGTCTTGTGCCTGTACTCCCAGATCCTCTGGCCGAGCAGATTGTTCTGAAACACGACCCACGTGACGACCCAGCACCCACCCGCGGCAACCGCCAAGCCGCTCGCGCCTCCAGCAGACGAGCTTGCCGTAGCGGAAGACCGCTCGACAGGGCTCTTGGTGAGATAGATCGCGCCATCGGGTGTCGTGGCGATCATCTCGGTCGAGCCAGCCGCTGTTGCGCCGCGTGTCGGTGCGGCCGCGAGGGTCCCCGCGGGGAGAGCGAGAAGCATGGTCGCCGCGACGCACAAGACCGATATCCACAGCCGAATGCGATTCACAAGTAGCCTCCAAAGAACTATCGCGATTCCAGGACGGTTGATTGCTGTTCCGACTAGGGCAAGTCGATCTAGTCCATAGGCGGTCGTCGTCGAAGGCCGTGTCGAGCCGGTCGAGGCTGTGGGATGAACGCATCTATCAGGTGCTCCTCTAGTTGGGTCGATGGGCTGTTCTCAACGCCATCGTCCCAGTTCAGATGGGCACGTGATTCGTCGTTTCCGCGCCGCTCAGGCCAGGCAGACCGGTGGACCCGGGCTTGGAGGACTCCTCTCGTGTGCCACGCGCCATGGCATGGATCCCGGACCCAAGACGGCACCGGCCAGCTGCAACTGCGACCGACAAAGACCCGCAGCGCGGTCATCCGCGGTAGACCGAGGTGAGGGTGTCGTCGACGGCCGAGGAGAGGCCGGGCACGGTCTGGTTGCAGCAGAAGTCTGTGCGATTGCCAGTCCCGTTCCAGTCGGACCAGAACGTGCCGCGGGCGCTGTTGCGTGCCTTGAAGGAACTGATTCGGTCGTTCCAGCCGATCCAGAACAACGTGTCGTAGTTCTGGGAGACATGCATGTACGAGCCGACGAAGCCCGGGTCGGCATAGATGGTGACGTAGTCGCCGGGACCGACGGCCGCCGCGATCAAGCTGGAGGCGGACGCCGCCTCCAGCTCGGATGCCGTCGAGAAGCAGTGCACCTCGGGGAAGGCGAAGTCGTGACAATAGTAGGAGCCGATCTCGCTGGCCTTGATCGGTCGCCCCTCCAGGTCAGCCCGGATCCTTGGCGATTCTTCGGCTGCGCTCACGGTGCCCGACAATAGGGCCGTGCCGAGCATGCCGATGACCACTGCAATAGCGCGAACGCGCATCGTGAAGTCCCTCCCTCGCGGTGACCTTGGTGCACCGGTGAACCTGAGCGTGCGGGAGGGATGAAGCGCTGGGAATGGGGTAGAACCCTACGCGGCGGCAAGGGTTCTACCCCGCATACAGCAGGCGATGTGGGGCGCATCGTGGAAACGCTCTATGCGAGCGGCATCGTGGTCGTGTCCGCGATCGCAGCAGCCGTGGCCCTGGTGCTCGCACTGACTGGGTCGCCGTCACCGGGATTGGTGTTTGATGCGTCAGGTGGATCGGTTGTATCGGTGGACCCAGGAGGGTTCGCCTGGCGGAGCGGGATCCGTCCTGGGCAGCGGATCGTCGCGTTGTCGGCCTCCGACGAGGAGGGCGGCTGGAGCATCGATACCGTGGACGGGAACGGGCAGCGAAGGGCGACCGCCAGGGGGGCGACGGATACGTTGCGCCTGTCGACGCTGCTGGCCGCCACTGCCGCCGTCCTTGGCCTCCTGGCACTCGTGGCCGTGCCGACTCGACGTCGGCGCGCGGAACTGCTCGCCGGCCTGTCACTCGCCATGGCGTCATTGCCGTTGTGGCTTGCCGGCGATCCCGTCCTCGCCACCCTGGTCGGCGTCCTCGGGCCGCTCGCGCTCACGGTCTGGGCGCGGCGGTGGCTGGAGCGGCACTCGCTCGTGGTGGTCGTGTTCGGCGCCGTCGTGGTCGCGCTCTCGATCGCGTACGCGCTTGCCCGTTCGCAGGGGAACGTCCTGGCAGGAGATCTCGATGGCCTGCGACTCGCCGGGACGATGGCGCTCGCGGCGGGCGTCCTGATGGCCTCACGCGAGCGGCCAGGGGTGCGATTCGCCGGCCTCGCGACCAGGCCCCGCGTTGTTGACGCCGCATTCGGTGTGGCACTCGTTGCGGCGGCCATCGTCGCGGCGAATGCGTTGCCCTTGCCGGTCCAGTTCGTCATGGCCGGTGCCGGGATCGCGGAGCTCGCGTACCTCGGCGTGCGGTCCCGGGTGGCTGCGATAGTCGATCGCGTCCTCCTCGCCGACGTGCGCGAGCGAGCTGCCGTCCGCGGCGCCGACGAGGAGCGTGCGCGTGTCTCGCGCGACCTCCACGATGATCCGCTCCAGGCGTTGGCCGGAGTCATCCATCGACTGGAACGTCAGCCTGATACGCCCGCCGAGCGCGAGGCGCTCCGGTTGGTGGCCGCACGACTGCGGGACATCGCGACGGAGCTCCATCCCCCCGTCCTCGATGACCTGGGGCTCGTGTCGGCGATCGTGGGCCGTAACCCCTCGATCG
>JBKJLU010000121.1:0-3538 GCA_046596815.1 Acidimicrobiales bacterium
GTTGACGTTGGCCACGACCGCCTGGACCTGTCCGCCCGACAGTGCGCCGTCGAGCCACGCCGCCGCCAGCACCGGGGCGCCGAGCACGACTTTGCCGGTGCGGGCCAGCGACGAGGCCGCGCCACCGCTCATCCCGGCGTGTTGGCGGAGCCAGGCGGTGGCCGACGACGCATCATCGAGGGCCCACGATCCGTCGCCGTCGAACTGCCCCACCCCGACCGCCACCTTGGCGTCGAGACGATCCCGCAAGCGCAGCATCTCGCCCAACGAGTACCCATCGGCCGGGGGGTCAAGCTCGTCGATCGCCGCTGCAAGAGAGGGGAACACCAGTTCGTATAGTAACACACAAAGATGGCAGATGAACCAGAAACCTCAATGATTCTGCGGGTTTTTCGAGTCGAGGTCGCTTCCCGCCGCCGGCACGTCGTCGGTGTCCTCGCCTGGCCGGAGCTCGAGGTAGATGGCTTTCGAGGCCCCCAGAAGCGGCACCGCCAGCAATGCACCGACTACCCCTCCGGCGGACACGCCGATGAGAGCTGCAGTCATCGTCGCCGGCGGTGACAGCTTCACTGCTTGGCCCACGAGCAGCGGGCCGAGCAGGTTGTTCTCCACCTGTTGGTAGATGAGGAAGAACGCGGCGCAGGCCAGACCCGTCCCCGCGCCCTGGGTGAAGCCGAAGAGCACGAACGGGATGCCCCCGAGGGCGCCGCCGATCTGCGGCACCAGGTTCCACACCATCACCCAGAGGGCCAGAAGGGGAGCCAACGGCACGCCGAGCAGCAGGCCGGCGATGAGGTTGCAGAGCCCGGCCACGAGCGCGACCAACAACGATCCGGCGACGTACTTGCCGACAACCCGATAGCTCAACGCGCCGAGGCGATCGGCCCGCTCGCGGTGCCGGGCCGGGACCAGCCGACGGGCACCCCGCAGCAGTCGATCGCCGTCAAGCAGCAGGGTGATGACGAAGAGCAACATGACCGTGGCCGCCAGCAGACCATCGGCGGCCCGCTGCCCGATCTTCAACAACGGGGTGTTGTCACCGACGAGGCGCTGCGGCAGTTGACGGATGGTGCGCTCGAGCGACTCGGGAACATTGGCCTCGTCGAGCTGGTCGCCCACCAGCGGTAACTCGGTGAGGTCGGCCAACACCCGGGGCAGGTCGTCGCCCAGGTCTCTCGCCTGGCTGGCCGCCGGCGGAACGAGCAGGAGGCCGACGAGCACCACCGCGACCACGAAGCCCACGAGCACGACGGCGACGGCCGAGCCACGATGCCCGCGGAAGCGCCGCGACAACGACGACACGATCGGGTCGAGGCCGAGGGTGAGGATCGAGGCGACGCCCATGGCGGCGATGGTCCGGGGCACCGACCGGGCGAAGCCGAGCAACACGACCAGTCCGGCGACCGCCACCGCCATCCAGACCAGCGAGTGCCAGTCGAGATCCACGGCGGAGCTGGCGCGGGCGACGGCCGGGTCGCCTGGAGCTGGAAGGTCCGCCTCGGGCACGCCGGTATCGTACCGACGTGCCCGGGACGCCCGACCTGCCCGAGGTCATCGCCGCCCCCGCCCGAAGTCGCATCCGCATCAGCGGGCGGTCGATCGTGCTCGGCGTGGCCGGCATCACGACGGCTCTGCTGTTGTTGCGCATCCTGTCGAGCGCCACGCGCGTCATCGTCTGGGTCGCCATGGCGGTGACGACCGCGGCATTGGTCTTTCCCCTCGTCGAACGACTCGGCCGGCGCATACCTCGGGGCCTGGCGGTGGCCGCCATCGCCCTGAGCGGCCTTGCGCTCGTGGGAAGCGTCACCTACGGACTGGTCGATGGCGTCGTCGAACAGACGGAGTTGCTCGAGCGGCGAGCGCCCGTGCTGGCTCGCGAGATCGAATCCGAGGGGCGCTTCGCCGATGCCGCCGAGGAGGCGGACTTCAGCGAACGCATCCAACGCTTCGTCGAAGGCGTGCCGGATCGACTGCGCGGGGGCACACCCGCAGAGGCGCTGCGTTCGGCGACCACGCGCGGCCTGTCGTTCCTCGCCATCTTCGTGCTCACCATCTTCTTCCTGCTCCACGGTCCCAACCTGGCGTCGGCCGCCGCCCGCCAGATCCACGACGAGTCCCGAAGAGCGACGTTGTCTCGCGTCTGTGGCGCGGTGTACCGGAGGGCCTTCGGGTACGCCCGAGGATCGCTCGCGATGGCGGCGACCGCCGGCCTCTTCGCTTACGTGCTGGCGCGGGCGACGTCGGTGCCCGGGCCGGCGCCCCTGGCATTGTGGGTCGTGCTCTGGGACTTCGTGCCCCTGCTCGGCGCCGTGATCGGTGCGCTGCCCATCGTCGTGTTCGCCGGCGTCGTGGATCCGGCGAAGGGCGGAATCGTGCTCGTCGCCTTCGTCGTCTATCAGGCGGTGGAGTACCTGGTGGTGCAGCGCCGCCTCGAACGATCGACGGTCAAGCTGGGCCCATTCCTGACGACGGCCGCGGGCTTCGCCGGGCTCGAGCTCTACGGGCTCGCCGGCGCGCTGCTCGCCATCCTCGTCGCCGCCATGGTCGTGGTCGCCCTCGACGAGTCGACCGACGCGACTCCCTGACCTCGCCCTCCCGAGCGGTAGAGGTCGGCGTCGGGAGCGCCAGCGAGCAGCCGACACGTGAGC
The DNA here is from genome assembly GCA_046596815.1 of Acidimicrobiales bacterium. GTDB lineage: Bacteria > Actinomycetota > Acidimicrobiia > Acidimicrobiales > CADCTF01 > DATLED01. Next base: position 2,649 of record JBKJLU010000121.1, read on the forward strand.
GTGCCAGCTTTACCGGCGAAGCGAACCGAAGACTCAGCCGGTGATGCCAGCTCCGGGGTTGCGGACACCGCCGGCGCGATCGGATGCGACCTTCTCGAGCATCTCCTCGAACTCTTTGTTGCCAGTCGCCTGAGCCATCTTGCGGGGCATCGCCGGAAAGGCGTAGTCGGGCGTCGGCAACGGAGGAGCATCGTCGACCTTGCGGGCCATCACCTTCTCGATGATCGGCTCCATCCGCTTCGCCTTCTCCACCGATGCCTTCTCGTCGCGCTCGAGGAACTCCGGCAGCACTTCCTTCCCGAACAGCTCGAGGCTCTCCATGATGTCCTCGTGACGGTTCTTGCCGGCCTGGCTCACGAAGATGATCTGGTCGACACCCATGTCCTCGTAGCGACGGAGGAACTCGCGGATCTGGTCGGGTGTGCCGACGGCGCCCCGTAGACCGGTGTTGTCGCCGGCGGCGATCTTGGCGCCAAGCCGCTCGTTCTCCAGAGCTTCGGTGTTGACCGAGTACCCGTGCTGGTCGCGTCGCTCCTGGTACTCCGCCCACACGTCGGTGACCCCCGGCTTGTGCTCGCCGAACACGTAGTAGTGGGCCAGGGAGTAGCCGAAGAAGTTGGCGCCTTCGAGCCCGCGGGCAATGGCCTGCTCCTCGGTCGGGGCGCACATGAAGGTAGTGACGCAAGCGACGTTGGGGTTGACCGATTCACCGACGGGCACGCCCTCGTTCTCGAGCGTCGTGTAGTAGTCGCTGACCCAGTGCTTCGCTTCCTCGGGATCGATGAAGGCGAAGGTGAGCGCGCCGATGCCTTTCTGGGCGGCGAGGTGGATGGTGTCGCGGCGTGAGCATGCGACCCACAGCGGCGGGTGTGGCTTCTGCACTGGCTTGG
>JBKJLU010000066.1:0-3992 GCA_046596815.1 Acidimicrobiales bacterium
GCGATGATCCGTCCGCCGATGGCCGCCTGGATGGGCACGTCGAACATCTGTCGAGGAATGAGCTCGCGCAGCTTGGACGCCATCTTGCGTCCGTACTCCTCGGCCTTGGCGCGGTCCATGATCGAGGAGAAGGCGTCGACGGGCACTCCGTTCAAGAGGACGTCGATCTTCACGAGGTTCGACCGGTCGTAGCCATCGGGCTCGTAGTCGAGCGAGGCGTAGCCCTTCGTGCGGCTCTTCAACTGGTCGAAGAAGTCGACGACGACCTCAGCCAACGGGATGCGGTAGATCAGCTCGACCCGGTCGGCCGAGAGGTACTCCATCTTCTGCATGTCACCGCGTCGGGTCTGGCAGAGGTCCATCACCGTGCCTGTGTAATCGGCGGGCAGCAGGACGGTGACCTTGAAGAAAGGTTCTTCGATGAACTCGATCTTCTGGGGCTCGGGCATGTCCGAGGGGTTGTCGACGTCGATGATCTCGCCGGCCGTCGTGTGCACTCGGTATTCCACGGAAGGGGCGGTGGCGATGAGCGCCAGGTCGTGCTCGCGCTCGAGGCGTTCGCGAATGATCTCCATGTGCAACAGGCCGAGGAACCCGCACCGAAAGCCGAATCCGAGAGCGGTGCTCGTCTCCGGCTGATAGGTGAACGAACTGTCGCTCAACTGCATCTTCTCGAGGGCTTCACGGAGGTTGGCGAAGTCGTCGCCCTCGACCGGATAGAGCCCGCAGAACACCATCGGCTTGGGTTCGTCGTATCCATGCAACGGCTCGGACGCAGGACGGCTGTTGTCGGTGACCGTCTCTCCCGAGCGGGCCTCGCGCACGTCCTTGATGCCGGCCATGAGGTAGCCGACTTCGCCGGGACCGAGTTCGACGACGGGCACCGGGACCGGCGTGCGGTGGCCGATCTCGTCGACGTCGTGCACGGCGTTGGCCTGCATGAACTTCAGGCGACTCCCCGTCTTCAACCGTCCGTTCATCACCCGCACTGCGCTGACGACCCCGCGATACTGGTCGTAGTAGCTGTCGAAGATCAGGCCCTGCAGCGGCGCATCCACATCACCGATCGGCGGCGGGATCTTGTCGACGATGGCGTCGAGCAACGCCTCGACCCCGAGGCCGGTCTTGGCACTGATGTGGAGGATCTCATCGGCCGGTATGCCGAGGACGTGCTCGATCTCCCCGGCGTAGCGGTCGGGGTCGGCCGCCGGGAGGTCGATCTTGTTGAGGCAGGCGACGATCTCGAGGTCGTGCTCGATGGCCAGGAAGCAGTTGGCCAGCGTCTGGGCCTCGATTCCCTGGCTGGCATCGACGACCAGCACCACGCCCTCGCAGGCCGCAAGGCTGCGGCTGACCTCATAACCGAAGTCGACGTGGCCGGGGGTGTCGATGAGCTGAAGGACATGGTCCTTCCACTTCACCCGGGCGTTCTGGGCCTTGATGGTGATGCCCCGCTCACGCTCGATGTCCATCGAATCCATGAACTGATCGCGCATGTCCCGAGGGTCGACGGCGTTCGTCAGCTGCAGCATGCGGTCCACGAGCGTGGACTTGCCGTGGTCGATGTGGGCGATGACGGAGAAATTGCGGAGGCGCGACAGGTCCATGGGGATCCCGCCGAGGCTACAAGGGCGACTCAGAACTGCTTGTCGCTCATGTCCTCCGGAGCGCGTGGGTCGAACTCGCCGGACTGGACCTTCATCCAGAAGGCGGCGCGTTTGGCGTCACCCAAGTCCTTGTGCAGCCGGGCGATGTTGAGCGCCACGATCCGGGCCGGCTTGCCCGGCGTGCGGTACCAGAGCTCCTCGAGGTACTTCACCGCCTTCTTGAGATCGAGTTTCTCGCCACCGGTGCCGTTCATGGCATTCCGGGCGGTCGTTCTGATGACATCGATATTTGCGTTGATCTTCGACTCGGTGGGGGCGAAGTTCTCCACCTTGGGCGGGGCTGGCTTGCCCTTGACTTTCTTGTACTTGGGGGCGTCGGTCGACGCGGCCTTGCTCCCTTTGCGCTGGACGATCGTGGTCACGGCGCGATTCCCGTGCGTCTGTTGGAGCGTCAGCAAATGATCACCGACGTTGCCCGGCGCCCTGGCCGACGTCCCGGCCGCTACGAGTAGCTCTTCCCGCCCCGGACGCTGCCCGCTCTGCCGCCGCTTCGTCATGGGCTGAAAGGTACTCAGTAGCCAAGCCCCTGGTCCACGGAACCGACCAAAACTTCTTCGGCGGCGAAGCGGCGGACGTTCTCGGTGATCCGTGCCGCCAGCAGTGGCCTGGCCATTTCTTGGGTGTTGGCGGTGTGGGGAGTGATGATCACGTTCGGGAGATCCCACAGGGGATGGTCTTCGGGCAACGGCTCGGGCTCCGTCACGTCGAGTCCGGCACCGCCGATGGCGCCGCGCCTGAGGGCATCGACGAGGGCGTCGGTGTCGACATGACGCCCGCGAGCCACGTTGACCAGCCAGGCGTGGGGTTCCATCAGTGCCAGTTCCGGCGCCCCGAAGATGCCGTCGGTCTCGGGAGTCAAAGCCAACGCCAGAAAGACGACGTCGGCTCCCGGAAGCGACTCGTGCAGGCGATCGGGCGGCACCACTCGGGCGACCCCGTCCATGGATCCGCCCGAACGCCGAACCACCGTCACCTCGGTGCGCATCGGCGAGAGCAGGGCGACCAGTGACTCGGTGATGCCGCCGCCTCCGAGGATCGTGGCCCGGCCGTCGTAGAGGCTGACCCCCGCCTGTTTCCCCCACGACGAGGCCCGCACCCGATCAGGCAGCGAACGCAGCCCGGCGAGGGCCAGCGCGAGTGCGTGTTCGGCCACCGGCTCGGCGTAGACGCCTTTGCCGCAAGTCCACCGCCGTCCCGATCCGTCGTCGACGAAAACGCCGGCGGCGGCGTACTCCTCGACGCCCGCCCAGGGCAGTTGCACCCAGGCGATCCCAGGCGACGACGCGAGCAGGGCCCGAAGGTCGGCCGCACCGCGGGGCGCGGTCCAGACGAGGGCGTTGGCTTCGGTGGCCGGGACCACCGTGGCACCCCCTCGAACCACGGCCTCGACGACCCAGTCAGCGCCGGGTTCGGGTCCGACTGCGACCAGGGCATCCATGGGTTGGAGAACCTACCGGGGATGCGTGTATCGTCCTTCTCCCGTGGCAAACATCAAATCGCAGATCAAGCGCAACAAGCAGAACGAGACCCGTCGCCTCCGCAACAAGGCGGTGAAGTCCGAAATCAAGACGCGCGTGAAGTCGGCCGTCACCTTGGCCGCTGCGGGAACGCCGGATGCCGATGCCACGAAGATGGCCATCAAGCGTCTCGACAAGGCCGTGACCAAGGGCGTGATCCACAAGAACCAGGCTGCTCGACGCAAGAGCCGCCTGCTGAAGCGGGTCGCACTCTCCTCCTCCGAGTCCTAAGCCGCACCCGCCAGCACCGGCGGGATCCACTCGAGCAGCTTCCGCCGGACCTCGTCTCCCGATCCGTTCTGGTTGAGCAGGTGTCCGGCGCCTCGTAGCACCACGAGCTCGCCGCCGCCGGCCAGTTCGGAAACGATCTCGCTGCACATCACCGGCAGGATTTCGTCGGCGTCGCCGTGGAGCAACAGCAGCGGGCGGGGATACAGCCGCTCGGCCTGCTCGCATCCGGCCGATTGGGTCGCCAACGTGACCACGCCGACGACGTGTGTGGGGAGAGCGATGCCGGCGCCGATGGCAACGGCTCCACCGAACGAGTGACCGACGGTGACGAAACGTTCGCCCCCCGCTCTCGCCGCCAGATCGCACGCCGCCGCCATGTCGAGGATGCATTCGGGCAGGTTGTTGGGCTGGCGGTACCCCACACGGATCGTGCCGATGCCCATAGTCGCGAAGGCGAGGCCGAGGTCGTGGTAGGCGCCATCCGAGGGCCCGAGCATCCCGCCCATCGCCCCGCCGGCCATGACAACGACCCGCTCGGCGTCGCGGTCGCCGTGCCACAGCAGCGTGAGCAGGCCGC
>JBKJLU010000242.1:0-5472 GCA_046596815.1 Acidimicrobiales bacterium
GCGACGTCCGGGTCGCGGTCACGGGCTTCGTCGCCGTCAGCGTCGATTTCTCCACTTATCTGGCGGCCCGCCTGCCCCTCTTCATCGGGGTCGTGTTGGCGTTGTCGTTCCTCTTGCTGATGGCGGTGTTCCGGTCGATCCTGGTGCCGTTGAAGGCGGTGCTCATGAACCTCATCTCCATCGCCGCGGCCTATGGCCTGGTCGTCGCCGTCTTCCAGTGGGGTTGGGGCAAGGACCTCATCGGCATCGGCAAGGGCGGTCCGATCGAGCCCTTCGTGCCGATGATGATGTTCGCCATCGTGTTCGGGTTGTCGATGGACTACGAGGTCTTCCTCCTGTCGCGCGTGAAGGAGGAGTACGACCGCACCGGTGACAACAAAGCGGCCGTCGCCGATGGGCTCACCGCAACGGCGAAGGTGATCAGCGCCGCCGCGGCGATCATGGTGTTCGTGTTCGGCAGCTTTCTTCTGGAGGCCGACCGGGTGATCAAGCTCTTCGGTCTCGGCTTGGCCAGCGCTGTGTTGCTCGACGCCACCATCGTGCGCATGCTGTTGGTGCCGGCGACGATGGAGTTGCTCGGTGACCGCAACTGGTGGCTTCCCGGGTGGCTCGACCGCCTGCTGCCTCGCATCGACGTGGAGGGCAACGCCGCTGAGTCTCTCGACGCTGAGCCGCTCGACGAGGAGCGCATCGCCGTCGACGCCTGACGAAGTCTTCGTCAGGTCGACTGGAGCGCGGCCGGTAGCACCACGAGGCGGCGGGTCTTGGGGGCGCCGACCGGAGCCGAACGGAACATGTGAAGCAGTGTCACCGCAAGGGCGATCCACAGCAGTGCCGCCAGCGTGGCCGCAGGCCGGACCGAACGGTGGCCGGGTGTGATGGCGGGCCGGGCGGCAACCGGTGAGGCGTCGACGGCGGGAACGGCAGCGGCATCCAAGCGGACGGGATCGACCGAGAGATCGACAAGGGCCGTGTCGGGCACGACGATCGTCGGCTCGACGACCGGGGTCGGGGACGGTTGGGCAGAAACGGTGGCCAAGGCGGGGGCGGGGCTCGCGACCGGCACGGGTTCTGGCCGGACCGGAGGAACGGGCGGGGGAGTAGCACGACGAACCGGCGCGGGAGCCGGGGCGGCTGCAGTCGGCGCAGGAGCCGGGGCCGGTGCCGCTGCTGAAGTCCCCGTGGCCGCCACAGGCACCGGCTTGCGGAACACTTCGACGACCCACAGCTGGCCGTCGCTCGTCGACGCCATGCCAATGCCGATGTCGCCGTAGCGAGCGTCGACGATGTTGGCCCGGTGGGCCGGGGAATCGAGAAAGGCCTGATGGAGGGTGGCGACGTCGGGGCCGACGCCGACGTTCTCGCCCAGGGCTTCCCAGTTCTGCACCTGCCGACCAAGATCCCCGTTGTGGAAGATCGCACCCCGCGCAGCCATGTCGGCGGCGTGGCGTGCCGCGATCTGATCGAGGTCGGACGCCTGACGAATGGCCGCCGCCCCGGCGATGGTCGCCCGGGAGGAGTTGATGGCCGTCACGAATTCGGCCTCCTGGCCCTGGTTGGCGTTCGCCGCACCTGCGCCCACGAAGATGGACCACGTCGTCATGAGCACCAGCGCCGCTGCGGCCCCGCCCGCCGCCTTCGTTCCCTTGCGATTCCTCCAGCGCACCATCAGACCCTCCAGTCAGTGAGCACCTGCTGAAGGTCCTTCGGCGACAACGGGCCGTACCAAGAGGGCCATTGACGGAATGGCACGTGTTATCTAGTCAGCTCTCACCCAGATGGACGCACGGATGGAATCAGCGTTTCGAACAGTTCGAGGTGTTCGCGCACCATTCGACCCGTGGAGAAGTAGCCCTCGACTGCATCGCGGCACTCGGCGCGATCGAGCCGATCGATGCGGCCGATCGCCTCGGCCATGTCGGCGACGTCGCGACACAGAAAACCCGTCCGTCCGTCCTCGATGACTTCGGGGACGGCCCCTTCGGGGAAGGCGAGCACCGGCGTGCCGCACGCCAGTGCCTCGATCATCACCATGCCGAAGGGCTCGTTCCAGCGAATGGGGAAGAGGAGCGCTCGGGCCCCGGCGAGCAACTCGAGTTTGCGCTCGTGCGCGACCTCCCCGAGGTACTGAATGTCCTCGTTGAGATAGGGCCGGACGTAGTCGTCGAAGTAGTCGAACTCCCAGGGGTCGCGCATCTTGGCGGCCATGATCAAGCGCATGCCGGCCTTGTAGGCCGCTTCCATGGCGCGGTGAGGTCCTTTGTCCGGGGACATTCGACCAAGGAAGAGGCAGTAGCCGCCGTCTCCGGCGCCGATGGGAAAAGCGCTCGGTTCGAGTCCGTGATGGATCACCCGGGCGATGGGAAGGTCGGGCACGGGGCGGCGCTGGGCGTGACTGATGGCGATGATCGGAACCCGGCCGACGACCCGACGGTAGATGTCGGAGAGCTCGGGCCCGAACTGGTTGTGCATGGTCGTGACGACCGGAAAGGGCGGCTGGCTGCCGGCCGCCAACACCGGTCCGGCGAGCGTGTGGTCGTGGACGATGTCGGCGCCCCACTCGACCATTGCGTCGTACGCTGCCAGCACATGGCGGATCTCGGGCCCGCTGTGGTTCATGCGGCTGCCCTCGGACTGGTCGAGGTGATGGCGGCGGGGTACGGCGCATGTGGAGTCACCGGTGGTGAAGAGCAGGACCTCGTGACCAGCGGCCTGGTAACCCGTGGCCAACTGGTCGACGATGAGTTCGATCCCGCCGTAGAGGACAGGGGGGATCGGAGCCCACGGCGGGGCGATCACGCCGATACGCATGCCGTGATTGAACCACGGGAGCGGTGCGCCTCGATCGGTCGGGGAAGAGTGGCGGTGTGGCAGATCCCCCGGTGACGCCGGTCGACCCGGCTTCTCCTGCGCCGTGGCGGCTCTTCGGCGAGTGCATCCTCGCCTGGGTCCGTCCGCCGCGAGAGTTACGGGCGTTGCTCCCCTCGGGGGTGTCGGCACTCCCCGGTCGGGCGGCGCTCGTCGGCGTGTCGTATTCGGATTCGCCGGTTGGTCCCTACCTCGAGCTGTCGCTCGCTCTGCCGGCCAGGATCGGTCTTCGTCCCGGGCTCTGCGTGGTGTTCCAGATGGTGTCCGTCGTCGAGGCTCGACGCGCCTACCGATCGAACTGGGGGCTCCCGGCCACCGTTGGGCCGTTGTCGTGGCACCACGACGGTGCCGCGCGAACGCTTCGTAGCGAAGAGCCCGGCCTCGAGGTTCATGGTCATCCCGTGGGACCCCCGATTCCGCTGGTCGTTCCCGTACGTTCCGTGCAGCGCCGGGCCGACGGTCCGGTCGTCGTGCCTCGGCGCTTCGTCGGATTGGTGCGACTCTCCCGCACCACGGTGACCCTCGATCCGGCACTCGAGCACCACGGCATCGAAGGAAGCCCGTTGTCCGGTCTCGGCGGCACCCATCCCGGAGCAGTTGTGCAAGGGGTCCGCATCCTGGCCCGCCCGGCCCGGCATCCGGCCGGGCTCTGGTCTTCATTGCGGGCCCCACTGCACGCCCCCGAACCGGCCTTCGCTAGAGTGGCGCCCCGCAGCGGGCGCTTAGCTCAGTTGGTTAGAGCGCAGCCTTCACACGGCTGAGGTCGGGGGTTCGAGTCCCTCAGCGCCCACCCAAAAGCGCAGTTCAGGGCATATATCTGCCCCGGCCGGCGGTCCCGAGAACGATTCTGGTGCACATACTTTTGAGTGAATGTGCACTGTGTGGTGTGCGGACCCGGTTCATAGTGGACACCGTGGCCCCGGTAGCTGGTTGACAGTTCTCGGACGCGGCCCCGGTACCTGGGCGACAGTGGCCCCGGTTCCTGGCTGACACTGCCACCTTCTTCGTCGCGGGCCATGACGGGCCCGCGGATGCGGAGGAGGCCCTCGATGCTCGTGGAGTTGAGGCTGGTGGAGCAGCGCTATCAGGCGGTGTTGGAGGTCGTGAACGACGGCGCTTCGGTGACGGACGTGGCTCGTCGCTATGGGGTGGCCCGCCAGACGGTGCACGGCTGGTTGCGGAAGTACGCGGCCGATGGGCTGCGGGGGTTGGCGGATCGGTCGTCGAGACCGTTGTCGTGTCCGCATCAGATGGCGCCGGTGGTCGAGGCGCGGGTGGTGGAGCTGCGGCGCCAGCACCCGGGGTGGGGTCCGCGGACGATCTCGTATTGGCTCGAGCGGGAGGGCGTGTCGCCGTTGCCGGGACGCACGTCGATCGAGCGGTGCTTGATCCGCCACGCTCTGGTGACCCCGCAGGCTCGGCGCCGGACGCGCGCTGATTACAAGCGGTGGGAGCGGTCCCGGTCGATGGAGTTGTGGCAGATGGACATCGTGGGCGGCGTCCGCCTCGTCGATGGCAGCGAAGCGAAGATCGTGTCGGGGATCGATGACCACTCCCGCTTCTGCATCTCTGCATATGTGGTGGCGAGGGCGACGGCGAGACCGGTGTGCGACGCCCTCGAGTTGGCGATGCAGCGCCATGGCGTGCCCGAGGGGATCCTGACCGACAACGGGAAGGTGTTCACGGCCCGGTTCGGGCCCGGCCCCGGGCCGGTGTTGTTCGACCGGATCTGCCGGGACAACAGCGTCAAGCACCTGCTGACGGCGCCTCGGTCGCCGACGACGACCGGAAAGGTGGAGCGTTGGCACAAGACGCTGCGGGCCGAGTTCTTGAACGGGAAGGTGTTCGCCTCGATCGAGGATGCGCAACGCCAACTTGACGCTTGGGTGCGTGAGTACAACTTCGAACGGCCCCACCAGTCGATCGGCAAGGTCCCGCCGAACGAGCGGTTCCGGCTCGCCGCGGTTACACGGGCACCGGCCGAACGCCAGGAACCGGTGCCGGCCTCAATCGAAGCGACGACCACGAGGCGGGTGAGCTCGAGCGGGACGATCAGTTTCGCCACCGCCAAGTACAAGGCGGGTGTCTGGCTGGCAGGCCAGTCGGTCGAGGTCGTCTGCGACGGCGGTCTGGTGCAGCTCCACCATCGCGGCGTGCTCATCGCCACCCACGCTCGACGCCACCCGATCGACAAACAGGTCGCCGGGGTGGAGCGGGGCCGAAGGTTGCCGCCGTCGCCCCGTAAGGCGACCACCGCGTCGGTGACCCGCAAGGTCGACACGTCCGGGAACGTCTGTTTCGCCGGCACCAACTATCGGGTCGGTTCCACGTATCAGCGACGCCAGGTCCAGGTCGCCGTCGTTGGCGACACTGTTGAGATCTCTGTCGGCGAGGAGCTCATCCGCTCGCACCCGGTCCGTCACGACCGCACCCGAGAGCACGGCGCTCTCGCCAACCCCGGTGGCCGACCCAACCGCATCAACGCCGCGTGAGGGTTCGAGGTGTCAGCCAGCTACCGGGGTCGAAGTGTCAGGCGGGTACCGGGGCTTGACAGGAGCCATCGGGATTCACGGCTCGAGTCCGCGCCCGAAGAGCCTCTCCATC
>JBKJLU010000282.1:0-9458 GCA_046596815.1 Acidimicrobiales bacterium
GGCAGGTCGCCCACGCCGACGGTCTCTCGGGCCAGGAGTTCGAGGCGGGCGAAGTCCTGAAACCCGGCCGCCATCCGCTGACGCCAATCGTCGACGGGGATGCGGCGCAGGTCGACACCGTCGATGTGCACCGACCCCTCCGTCGGGTCGTAGAACCGGCTGAGCAACTTGATGAGCGTGCTCTTGCCGGCGCCGTTGTCGCCAACGATAGCGACGGTCGACCCAGCGGGAAGATGGAGGTCGACGGCGTCGAGGATGGTCGTCTCGGTACCCGGGTACCGGAAGGTGACCCCGACGAGATCGATGCCGTGGACGAGACGATCGGGCGCGACTGCCGGTTCGACCACGATCGGACGGGCGGCGGCGGCATCGTCCTGCAGACGAAGGTAACGGCCCACGGTCTTGAGCGTGTCGATGAGCCACCCCACCAGCCAGTACACCGAACTCACTTGCTGGTTCACCTGGCCCGCCAAGGTGACGACGAGGATGACGTCGGCGGCGGATGACTCGCCGAAGACGGCTCGTCGGGCCACGAACACGATGGCGCCGACGTAGCCGACGGCGAAGACCGCCCATCCGGCGGTGCTGATCAACGTCGACCGCACGTTCATCCGGTCGTACTCCCGATGGACGTCGAGGGTGATGTCGGTGAATCGTTGGCGGAGGAGTTGCCGCAATCCGAACACCCGGAGCTCTTTGGCGGGAGGGCCGGTGGTGCCGAGTTCGAAAAGGTGGTTGCTCGAACGCATGCGCTCGGCCGTGGCCTCCTCGATCTGGCGCCACCACATCCTGGTCTTGGCCGACGCCAGCACCGACGGAATGCCGAACAACGGGAGAAGCAGCAGGCGGACGTCGACCGATGCCAACAGACTGGTGGTCGTCACGATCGAGGCGAACGTGCCGACGTTCTCGATCAGCGCGCCGACCGAGCCCCCCAACATCCGTCGCTGCGAACGCAGCAACTCGAGACGATCGAGATGCTCAGGTCGCTCGTGGTGCTCGAGGCCGGGAATGCCGGTCGACAGGTCGATGAGCTCGCGATCGATGAGCAGGCTCGTCGATTCCTCCATACGAAAGCGCAGGTCGAGGCGGAAGAGGTTCGAGACGAGGCCGACGCACCCGACGGCAGCCAGCATTACTGCGAGCGGCGCAGCTGCGCCCGCGTCACCCTGCACGGCCGCAGCGATGATGCGACTCAACAGGTAGGCGCTCAGGGGTTGGGATGCGGCGCCGAGGGCCGAGCACGCCAGCGCGGCCGTGGCCCGCGCGGCGTCGGCCCGAAAGGCAAGGGTGACCATGTAGCGAAACGCCCGAAGGCGATCGGCCCCAGCTTCGTCCGGTCGTCCCGAATCTTCAGGCACCAGCCACCTCCTCCAACTCTTCCTCATCGTTGAACCGGGCCGCTTGGAGGGTGAACATGCGGGCGTAGTGACCGCTCATCGCGATGAGGTCGTCGTGGGTACCGTCCTCGACCACCCGGCCCTCGTCGAGCACGACGATGCGGTCGGCGCGCCGCACTGTCGAGAACCGATGGGAGATCACGACGGTCGTGACCCCACGGGTGAGCTCGAGGAAGCGGTCGTAGAGCTCGGACTCGGCCCGCACGTCCAGGTTGGCCGTCGGTTCGTCGAGTACGAGGATCCCGGCCCCTCCGCGCACGGCCAGGAGCGCCCTGGCCAGCGCCATGCGTTGCCATTGTCCGCCCGAGAGATCGGTGCCGTCGGTGAAGCGCCGGGAGAGCACGGTGTCCCAACCCTTGGTCAGTCCCTCGACGATGCTCGTGGCGCCGGCGGAGGCCAGCGCAGCATCGAGGGCCTCGCGGTCGTCCCGGAGTTCGATGGCGCCGAACCCGACGTTGTCGGCCGCGCTCAGCTCGTAACGGGTGAAGTCCTGGAAGATGGCGGCGACTCGTCGTTGCCACGAGTCCGGATCGAGGTGACGAAGGTCGGTGCCATCGACGGTGATGCGCCCCGATGTCGGGTCGTGCAGCCGGGCCAAGAGCTTGACCAGTGTTGTCTTGCCGGCGCCGTTGACGCCGACCACGGCCAGCGACTCCCCGGCCCGAATCTCGAGGTCGAGCGAGCGATAGACATCGCGGTCCGTCCCGGGGTACCGGAACGAGACGCTCTCGAAACGCACGCCCTGCTGGGGCCGGTCGCCGGCGGGAACGTCGCCTTCCATCGACTCGCGACGCTCGGCCATCGACTGCTCGACGTCGAGGATGACGGGGAGGATGGCGGCACCCTGCTCGACCTGCACGTCCTCGTTGCCGATGGCGATGATCATGCGGGCCCCCGCCATGGATGACAGGAGAATGGTGAGGCGGGCCAGGTCGATCTCACCGGACGTCGCCGCCCGCACGATGAGCAGGTAACCAGCCGCGTTCACCACGAAGAAGCCAAGCGTCGGGGCGATGAGACGTCTCTGTCCCGCCCGGCGCTGACCCCAGACGACGGCCATGGCGTCGAGATAATGCTTTGCGTATCGATCGGCCATCCACCCACCGAGCCCGAAGACCCGACTTTCCTTGGCCGCCGTCGGGCGGAGGGCCAGGTCGACGAAGTACTGGGCCTGCCGCAACGTCTGGCTCTGGTCGAGGGAGGCGTTGACCGACACCATGATGTGGGCGCGCAGCACTTTGCGCATCCAACCGAGCGACGCCAACACCACGATGGGCAACCACCAGCGGAACAGACCGAGCAGCACGAGCGGCGGCACGACGGCCAAGCGGTTCACGGCGATCTGCACCAGGCTGGCGGCGGCGATGCCCGGCGTGATCCCCGTCGTCTCGGCCCGCGTCTTGGCCACCTTGTCGAGCACTTCGGAATCCTCGACATGGGCGACGCCGCTCGGATCGAGGGTCGCAGCCAACACTCGCCCCCGCAACACCCGATCGAGCCGTCGCGACAGCACCGAACTCATGACCTCGCGCACCCCGCCGATCACGTACTGCAACACGAAGGCGGCGCCGAGGACGACGAGCGCTTGGGTGAGTCGCCGCCCTCCGCTCGAGTCGAAGCCACCCCGCACGGCGCTCGGCACCGATCCCACCAACTGCCCGCTGGCCAACGTGAAGGTGAGGCTCAGCAGCGGCGACAGCACGACGAGGACGACGAGCCCCACGGTGGCGGCGCGTCCGCCCGATGGGAACACGCGCATCAACAGCAAGCGAGGAGAGCTCGTCCACCAGTGCGCCACGATGCCGAAGCATTGCCGGTCGTCACGTTTGCCGCCCGGGATATCGTCGTGGCCCTCGGATGCCCTTCGCAGCCGCGACGCTCCGGGTGAAGCCGGGACCCGTAAGGACGGAGGCCGTTTGGGGGTATGGACCCGTTCAGGCGGCCTTGACGGCGGAGATCTCGAACTCGAGGGTGATCTTCTCGCTCACGAGCAGGCCACCGGCCTCGAGGGGAGCGTTCCAGGCGATGCCCCAGTCCTTGCGGTTCACGACCACCGAACCCTCGAGACCGACCCGCAAGTTGTTGTAAGGGTCGACGGCGCTGCCGGTGTACTCGAAGTCGATGGCGACGGTCTTGGTCACGCCCTTGATCGTCAGGTCGCCGGTCACCCGGTAGTCGTCCTCGCCGGCGGCCTCGACCCCGGTCGACACGAAGGTCAGTTCGGGGTAGGCAGCCATGTCGAAGAAGTCGTTCGATCGCAGGTGGTTGTCGCGGTCGGCGTTGCGGGTGTCGATGCTCGCCGCTTGGATTCGTACCTGCACCGACGACTTGGTCGGGTCAGACCCGTCGATCTTGGCCGTGCCCTCGAAATCGTTGAACGAGCCCCGGACCTTGGTGACCATGGCATGGCGAGCGACGAAGCCGATGCGGCTGTGGCTGGCATCGACGGTGTACTCGCCCGAGAGCTGATCCTTGGACGTGGCGGTGGTGGCGGTGACGGACATGAGACCCTCCGAGTGGTTCGACCGTCAGCCCTGTTGGTTGACGTGTCATCGTTCTACCGTTGCCAACCAGGTGGACACGTCACCTATTCCGGATCGGCAGGAACGTTTCAGTCCCGTCGTTCCAGTCGGGCCAAGAACTCGGGTTCGCGCCCGACGAGGCGGGATAGGGCCGAGCGCCATCCGAGGTACCACGCCCCGGCTCCGACGGCGGTCACGACCAGCGAGATGGCGGCGCGGGCACCCGGGGCGTCGGCGAACGCCAGCGGCAATGCCAGCGGCACCATCAGGACGGCGGCGACGAGAAGCACGCCGATGGCCGGACCGGTGGCGGCGAGTCCCTGTCCGGTGTTGCCGCTCGAGAAGACGTTGGTCGGACTGTCGGGGAGAGCCATCGGAGCCACGATCGAGACCAAGTTGCCGAGGCCGAGGGTGATCCCGAATGCAGCCACGGCGAGGGCGATGGCGGAGAGGAAGTAGGAACCGTCACCGGCGAGCAGACTGAGCGCCGACGCCACCACCAACACCAGAGGCGCGGCAACGACCGTGCGAGCGAGGTTCTTGCCGAGCAGGTCGTCACCCGATCGACCACCGACGACAACGTTCGTCCAGTGTGCAGGCCCGTCGAATCCGTACTGATTACAGGCCGATGCCCCGAAGAGGAAGGCCGGCACCGCCGCGAGAAGGACCAGCCGGCCACTCCCGATCGACAACACGCGGAGGCTGATGAGCGGAATGGCGCCGGCGAACACCGAGCTGAAGGCGGCGACTCTCTGTCGCGGATCACGCCACGTGAGTCGGAGTTCCTTGGCGGCGACGGCACCAACTCTTCCCCCCGGGAGGAAAGGAGCCCACGCGGGCACCAGGGAACGCGGCGCGGCGCCGGACTGCAGGCTCCCCGACACCGGTGCGCTGGTGAGCACGCGGCGAAGCGTGCGCCCCCACAACGCCGTGACGGCCACGACCAGGATGACGGCTCCTGCGAGCGAGATCAGGGCCAAGAGGGTTCGACCCTCGCGGGCGTTCCCCATGGCCAATGCCGCCGGTCCCGAGGGGAGAAAGCGCACGAAGGCGCGCGCCGTTTCGAGGACGGGCGGCGGGCGGCCGCTTCCGACCTGTCCGTCCTGGAACGACCGCGACACGAATTGCAGACCAACGTTCAACGCGAGGGCGGTGACGGGACCGATGATGAGCGCCAGGTCGCGCCACCGCCGACTGCGGGCCGCACCCGAGATGGCGGTGGCCAGGAGCCGACTCATGGCGGCGCACAGCAGCAACTGGCACACGGCCGCAGCCACCGTCACCAACGCCAGCGGCGATGCCGGCGCCATACCGACGACGGCGCCGAGAAGGATGAGCACGGTGGCGACGCCGCCGAAACCGACGAGGGCCGCAAGCAACAGCCCGGGGAGGAGCTGACGAGCCGAGAGCGGGAACAGGCTCAACCGGTGGGGTTCCAGCGTGCCCTCGGCCCCTGCGGTGATGACGGGACCGAGCGACCACACGAGGAAGAGCAGCGCGAAGGCGCCGGCGGTGGCGTCGGTGGCATCGCGACCTTCGAGAAGCCGGGCGGCGAGAAAGAGCCCTCCGCCGAGCGCCCCGATGGCGAGGGCGAGCACCAGCGCGAACACCGCGCCGAGGGTGCCCTGGATGCCGGCGGTGCGGAGCCCCGCCCGCAGCAGGACGAACTTCAGCCGGACGAGGACCCAAGCCACGACAACCCTCCGCCGGCGTCGGGACCGGCGCCGACCAGTTCAACGAACACATCCTCGAGAGGACGCCCGCCCCGCACGTCCGCCGTCGTGCCGTTGGCCACGATGCGCCCGGCGTGAAGGATGGCCACGTGATCGCACAACTTCTCGACCGTGTCCATCACGTGACTCGAGAACACGACGGTCGCCCCGTTCCCGGTGTAGCGAGTCAGGACGGTGCGGATCGTGCGGGCCGACACCGGATCGACCGACTCGAAGGGCTCGTCGAGGAAGAGCACGCGCGGCGCATGCAACAACGCACACGCGAGGCCCATCTTCTTGCGCATGCCCTGGCTGTAGTCGACCACCATCGTCCCGGCGGCCTCGGCCAGTCCGAGGACGTCGAGCAGTTCTCCAGCCCGATCGGACACGACGCCGGCGTCCATCGACCGAAGCATCCCGTTGTAGGTCAGCAACTCCCAGCCGGTGAGTCGGTCGAAGAGGCGATTGTCCTCGGGGAGCACGCCCATCCGGGTCTTGGCCGTGTCGGGGTCGGACCACACGTTCACACCGTCGACCACCACCGTGCCCCGGTCGGGTCGCAAGAGTGCGGTCGCCATGCGCAACGAGGTCGTCTTACCGGCGCCGTTCGGTCCGACGAGCCCGAAGAACGACCCGGCGGGAACGTCGAGATCGATGCCTGCGACGGCGATCTTCGACCCGTAACGCTTCTCGAGGCCGCGGATGGAGACGGCCGGCGGCGGTGCCCACGCCGGTTCGGACCGCGCTGGGTGGCGACGGGCTCGACGTGCTGCGCGGCCCTCGTCCATGACCGACGACCGTAGTGTCAGAGACTCAGTTGATCTCGACGGACGCCGCTGCGAACTGGGCGTTGTAGAGCGTGGCGTAGGCGCCGTTGCGGGCAAGCAGGTCAGCGTGGTGGCCCTGCTCGACGATGCGCCCGCCATCCATGACGAGAATCGTGTCGGCATCGCGAATCGTCGACAGGCGGTGGGCGATGACGAAGCTGGTGCGCTGCGAGCGCAGCGCATTCATTGCCTTCTGGATCAGGACCTCGGTGCGAGTGTCGACCGAGCTGGTGGCCTCGTCGAGGATGAGGATCGTCGGGTCGGCCAGGAACGCGCGGGCGATGGTGAGCAACTGCTTCTCGCCTGCGCTGACCGAGGCGTCCTCGTCGTCGATGTAGGTGTCGTACCCGTCGGGCAGGGAGTGGACGAAGCGATCGACGTAGGTCGCCTTTGCCGCTTCGAGGATCTGTTCCTCGGTCGCGCCCGGATTGCCGTAGGCGATGTTCTCACGAATGGTGCCGCCGAACAGCCACGTGTCCTGCAGCACCATTCCGATGTTCGAGCGCAGCTCGGCGCGCGGCATCTCGGCGATGTCGCGCCCGTCGAGGGTGATGCAGCCACCGTCGAGTTCGTAGAAGCGCATGATGAGGTTGACCAGGGTCGTCTTCCCGGCCCCGGTCGGACCGACGATGGCGACCGTTCGCCCGGGTTCGGCCACCAGCGACAGGTCGGTGATCAGCGGGCGCTCCGGGTCGTACGAGAAGTTCACGTCCTCGAAGGCGACACGGCCACGCGCCGGCGGTGCCGGTTCGCTGGCCTGGTCGGGCATCTGTTCCTCGGCGTCGAGCAACTCGAAGACCCGCTCGGCCGAAGCGATGCCCGACTGGAAGGTGTTGACCATCGACGCCACCTGGGTGAGCGGCTGGCTGAACTGCCGCGAGTACTGGATGAAGGCCTGCACGTCGCCGAGGCTCATCGAGCCCGACGCCACCCGCAGCCCACCGACGACGGCGATCGCCACGAAGTTCAGGTTGCCGAGGAGCATCATCGCCGGTTGGATGACACCCGAGATGAACTGGGCGCCGAAGCTCGCCTCGTAAAGCTCGTCGTTGGTCTTGCGGAACCGCTCCTCGACCTCGTTCTGACGACCGAATGCCTTGACGATGGCGTGCCCGGTGAACGACTCCTCGACCAGTCCGTTGAGCGACCCGGTGTACCGCCACTGATTGATGAACCGCGGCTTCGAGCGCTTGGTGATGAAGCGGATCGTGGCGAACGAGAGCGGCACCGACACGAGGGCGACGATGGCGAGCACCGGCGAGACGACCAACATCATGACCAGGGTGCCGACCAGGGTGAGCACCGAGGTGAGCAACTGGCTCATCGTCTGTTGGAGGCTCATGGCGATGTTGTCGATGTCGTTGGTGACTCGACTGAGGAGGTCGCCGCGCGCGTTGCGGTCGACGTAACTCAGAGGGAGGCGGCTGAGCTTGTCCTCCACGTCCGACCTGAGGCGGTGCATCGTTCGTTGCACGATGCCGGCGAGCACGTACGACTGGATGAACGAGAAGACGGCCGACACGGCGAAGAGCACGAGCACGGTGAGCAGCACGCGATGCAGCGCCGGGAAGTCGATGCCCGCTCCTCCGCGGCTGCGCCGCTGCAGACCGCGGATGAGGATGTCGGTGGCCTGGCCGAGCATGCGCGGGCCGAGTACCGAGCAGGTGACCCCGACGAAGGCCAGGACGACGACCAGCACGATTCCGAACCGGCCACCCTCGAGGCGGCGGATCAGGCGGCGGGCCGAGGCCCCGAAGTCGGCGGAGGCTTCGACGGGGGCGCCGAGCGAACCCCACCGCCCGGTCCCGGCTTGGGTCGGCGGCGCCTGGACGACCTCCTCCTCCTCGCCGTCCGCATCTTCTGCCGGTGCCCCGCGGGGCTCGATCTCGGTGCTCATGCCACCGCCTCCTGCGTGGTCTGGGAGTCGACGATCTCGACATAGGTGGGACAGTTGGCCAGGAGTTGCTCGTGGGTGCCGAGGCCCTGGGGGACCCCGTCCTCGAGCACGAGGATCTGGTCGGCGCCGGCGATGGTCGACACCCGCTGGGCCACGATCAACACCGTCGCATCCGTGGTGTACGGACGGAGGGCGGCGCGGAGGCGCGCGTCCGTCGACAGATCGAGGGCGGAGAACGAGTCGTCGAACAGGTAGATGTCGGGTCGCCGAACGAGGGCCCGAGCGATGGCCAGCCGTTGTCGTTGCCCACCGGAGACGTTGGCTCCACCCTGGGTGATGGGTGCGGCGAGCCCCCCGGGCATTGCCGAGACGAAGTCGGAGGCCTGGGCCACCTCCAACGCCTCCCAGAGCTCGGCGTCGGTTGCGTCGGGCTTGCCGTAGCGGAGGTTGGTGGCCACCGTGCCCGAGAACAGATACGGCTTTTGCGGGACGAGGCCGATGCGCGTCCAGAGCACGTGCGGATCGAGGTCACGGACGTCGACACCGCCGACGAGCACCGCGCCTTCGGTCACGTCGACGAGCCGGGCCACCAGGTTGACCAACGTGGTCTTGCCCGAACCCGTGCTGCCGATGATGGCGGTCGTCTGGCCGGCCAGCGAACGAAGTGACACGCCCGAGAGCACCGGCGACGCCGCGCCCGGGTAGCCGAAACCGACATCGCGCAACTCGAGCGTGCCGCGTGTCCGTAGCTCGCGGACCGGGTCGGCGGCGGGCGCCACCGACGAGGGCGTGTCGAGGACCTCTTGAATCCGTTCGGCCGAGACCGCGGCCCGTGGTGCCAGGAAGGCGACCCAGCTGGCCATCATCACGGCGAAGAGGATCACGGTGAAGTAGGTGAGGAAGGCAACGAGAGAACCGATCGTCATCGATCCGGCGGCGACGCGGTCGGCCCCGAACCAGACGACGCCCGCACCCGAGGCGTTGATGATGAGCAAAACCGTCGGGAACATGAACGACATCAGCCGACCCGCAGTGAGCGACGTCTCGGTCACCCGGTCGTTCACCACGCCGAAACGCACTGCTTCCTGGGGCTCCCGCAC
>JBKJLU010000429.1:0-8645 GCA_046596815.1 Acidimicrobiales bacterium
TGAGGGCGTTGCGGGCGTTGGTGCGGTTCGAGAACACGACGGCGTCGGTGAGCAGACCCAGCGCCACCGCACGCACCGGGTTCAGCGCCTGCTCGCCGATGCTCAGCCCCATCGTCAAAACGGTGCGAACCGGGTCGGCCCGCCAGGCCACCCCCATGAGTGCCCTGGCTCCCCGAAGACGGTCACCCACCGACGGCCACCTCCTCGGCCGCGTCGTCGCCGTCGACATAGCGCGACGCCTGCAGATCGAACATGGTGGCGTACTGCCCTCCGAGAGCGACGAGTTCGTCGTGGGTGCCTCGCTCGACGACCCGGCCCTGGTCGAGCACCACGATGCAGTCCGCCCGGCGGACCGTCGAGAACCGGTGGGAGATGACGATCGTCGTCAGCCCGGCGGTCAGGTCGAGGAAGCGTTCGTAGAGCTCGGACTCGGTGCGGACGTCGAGGCTGGCCGTGGGTTCGTCGAGGATCAGAACCCCAGCCCCACCCTCGACGGCGAAGAGCGCCCTGGCCAAGGCGATGCGCTGCCACTGTCCGCCGGACAGATCGGTGCCGCCGGTCAACTGGCGATCGAGGGGGGTATCCCAGCCAGCGTCGAGTCCCTCGATCAGGTCGAGCACTCCGGCCCGGTTCGCCGAACGCTCGAGCGCATCCTGGTCGTCGGCGATGGCGGGCGCACCGAAGGCGACGTTGTCCCGCGCCGGAAGGTGATAGCGCCGGAAGTCCTGGAAGATCGCGGCGATGCGGGTCTGCCACTTGGCGGGATCGAGGAGACGCACGTCGACGCCGTCCACGGTGATGCGGCCCGAGGTCGGTTCGTACATCCGCGCCAGCAGCTTGACCAACGTCGTCTTGCCGGCGCCATTGGCGCCGACGACGGCGAGGGAACGTCCGGCGGGGATCTCCAGGTCGAGTCCTTCGTAGACGTCGGCGTCGCGGCCGGGGTAACGAAAGGCGACCTGCTCGAACCGGATCGCCTGTCTGGGTAGACCCGTCGGATCTTCCGACCCGGAGGAGACGAAGTCGGGACCCTGAAGCCGCTTCTCCAAGGCGAGCGCGATCGGGAGGGCGGCGACGCCACGCGAAACCATCTCGTCCTGATCGCTCACGGCTCCGAGATTGCTGATGGTGAACACGGCCTGCGTCAGCACCACCAGAGCGGTCAGGTCGATGCGGCCGTCGAGCGCCGCCGACGTGATGATCGCGAGGGCGGTGACGATCGCCGCAGGAGGAAGGATCGCCGCCGCCGTACTCTTCAGTCGATTTCCCCGCATCTCCTTCCACACCGGGACCATGACGTCGTCCCACGAGCTGTGGAAGCGGGAGGCGAACCACGGCTGAAGGCCGAAGACTCGAACCTCCTTGGCTGCGATCGGCGTGAGCACGGTGTCACGGAGGTAGTTCGAGCGGCGGTGGCGGTCGCCCCGATCGAAGATCGAGGCGGTGACCTCGTCGAAACGCTTACGCCAGAACCGCTGCTCGACGATCGCAACCACAGCCAAGCCTGCGGCCAGCAGCCAGGAGAACCGGGCGACCAGGGCCACGCCGCCGATGGCCCCGAGTCGCACCGACCAGATGCCGACCATGCCCCGGACGGCACCCCCCGGGGTGAAGCCCGTGACGAGTCCCTCCGCCTTGGTCACCTCGTCGAGGATCTCGGGCTCTTCCAAGTGACGGATACCGGTCGGCGCCAGGATCGCGGCCATCACCCGTTCGGACAGCGAACGATCGAGGCGACGGGCCAACGCCGACGTGGCCTGGGTGAACAGGGGGAGCACGGCGAACTGGAAGGTGTAGACGCCGGCCAGCACGGCGAGGGCGCGGAGAAGGTTCTGTCCCTGAGCCGAATCCAGACCGTGCTTCACGGCTGCCGGTACCGACCCGACGAGCGCGCCGGAGGCCAGCGTCGTTGCCGTCGGCATGACTGCGCCCAGGATCACGGCAAGAAGCGAGAGGAGCGCGAGTCCCCGGTGCACGGATGGCAGTTGGCGGAGCAGCAGGAGCCGCGGGGAGCGCAACGCCCGGCGCGGATCGACCGACGCGACGAGTCGTCTCCATTGGGACTGCACTCCCATTCCCACCGCCGCCTCCGCCACCTGACCAGTCTTTCGGGTTTCCCGGCCCGATTCCTCCCATTTTCGACAAAACGGGAGTGAAGAATGACAACGTTGTGATTGTCACACCCACCTGGGAACATGGGGGCATGGCCACGGCGACCGCTGCTCCCCCGACCTCCACGAGCAGCCTCGAGACGGCGGCGGCCCGGTTGGCCACGCTGCTCACCGGTGGCGGAACCTCGCTGGCCGACCCCAATCCCAACAGCAACCTCGAGTTCGAGGCGATCATCGGGCTGCATGCCCTCGAGCGCACGACGGCCCCCGCCGACGTGTGGGCCGTCGACGGCGGTCAGGCGATCGTCGCCGACGCCCGCTGCGTGCAGCTGCTCGTGACGAGGGCATCCCGTGTGCGCTTCACCGCCGGCCGCTGCGCCGTCGAGGAGGAAGGGCCCCTGCGTGCCGCGGTCGTCGGATTGGGCGAAGGAGCAGTCGCCCGTTCGGCCCTGGCCCTCGACGGGTTGGCGCCCGATTGTGCCATCGACATCAATCTCCTACGAGATCGGTGGGAGTGGGAAGCCGTTGAGCGCTGCGTCGACGAGTCCGCGCCGGGCACCCTCGTGCTCGTCGACGGCGACCTGCAGCCCGACTGGCGCATCCCCTCGTCGTTCCTGGCCCGCCTGCTCGAGCGGGCCTCGACCGCCGGCGTGACCCTCGCCGGGGTGACGAAGCACTCGTCACTGTCTCGGGGTGGTGCACCCCTCCTCGGCCAACTCGAGTCCGAGGCGGCCTCCTCGTTCGGCGAGCGCGCCCTGTGGTGGGCGCCCGTCGCTCGCACCCGTCCCGACGTCGGCGAGGGTCTGCAGATCGTCGCCGCCTGTCTCGATCCCGACGCCCGCTTCTCCTTCCGCATCGACCTTCCCGCGTCCGCCGAGCCGACAAGCGTGCTCGGGGCCCTCTCCGCGTTGGCCGACGACGCCGCCTTCCCTGGCTACCCCTATCCGCTGACCGTGGCCGATCGCCTTGCGGCCTGCCCGGGGTGGCTTCGACACGAGGTCCGCATGCAACTCGACGACCACTTCGACCGCGCCGGCGTCCCCGTCGACGTTCGCGACCGGGCCTTCGCCGATCGCCACGGCCTCATGGAGCGCGCATGACCACCTCGGGCTTCGACGAAACCCCGGTGGTTGCGCCCAAGGGCCGGCTGTTCGGCAAGAACGTGCTCGAGGGCGAGTTCCGAGCCGGCCCCGACGAAGACCTCTTCCTCGGCGAGCTGCTGGTCGGGGTCGACGACGCCACCGGCCGGCGTTACCTGTTCCGCATCGTCGACGTCACCTACGGCACCGAGCACCGCGAGCCTGGGTGGGCCGAGCGGGTGGCCGGCACCCTGCTCTCCGACGACGAGCGGGGCGAGCCCGGGGCCCATCAGCTCTACGAGTCGTCGCGGCGCACCTACCGGGTCGCCAAGTGCCGATGCCTCGGCTACGTCACGCCCGACGGCGGCGATTTCCGCAAGCCCAAGAGCCTCCCCACCCAGTTCTCCCGCGTGATCGCACCCGAGACGGCCGACTTCGACTTTCTTCGCGGGCGCATGGGCGACCTCCCCGTGGGCCGGCTGCGCAGCGGCGAGGCCGAGGTCGACTTCACCGTCGGCATCCCCGGGGCCTCGCTGGCCACCCACGTCGGCATCTTCGCCACCACCGGCATGGGCAAGTCGAACCTGATGCAGGTGCTCGCCGGCGGCGTGCTGCAATCCCAAGGGCGCTACGGCCTACTTCTCGTCGATCCCCACGGCGAATACCGCACCTCGCTGGCCCGCCATCCCTGGGCCGGCGATCGCCTGCGCACCTACGCGGCGCGGCGCTTGCCCAACACCAGCACGCTCCGGGTGAGCCTGGCCGAGTTGTCGGTCGACGACCTTCGCACCGCCTACGAGTGGTCCCGACCCCAGGAAGAAGCGCTGTTCGAGCTCGAGCGCTTCTACGGATCGAGCGCCGGCACGGGTTTGGCCTGGCTGTTGGCGTTCTCCCAACTCGACGATCTTGCTCCGTTCCGCGAAATCGACCTGAACGGACGGGTGGCGCTCAACACCCTCCAGGTGGTGCACCGCCGGGCCCGGCGCATCGTCGACCTCGAGTGCATCTCCCCCGACCCCAACCTGTCGGTTGGCTCGGCCATCGTGCGCGATCTGATCGAGGGCAAGGTCGTGCTCGTCGACGTCAGCGGGCTCGGGTCGACCGAGGAGGTGCTCGTGGCCTCGTTCCTGGCCCGGCGCGTCCTCGACGAGTGGTCGGGCGCCTATCTCGACGACCCCGAGCGCCACGAGCGCATGCCGGTCGTGGCCATCGTCCTCGAAGAGGCCCAGCGGGTGCTGTCGTCGAATCGCGACCGCGAGTCGAACGTTTTCCCCCGGGTGGCTCGGGAGGGTCGCAAGTTCAAGGTCGGGCTGTGCGCCATCACCCAGCAGCCGAAGCTGCTCGACGACGAGTTGCTCAGCCAGTTCAACACCTTCTTCATTCTCGGCCTGGCCGACGAGAAGGACCGCAACATCCTGCGGGGCTCGTCGAAGCAGGACATCTCCGCCCTCGGTCCCGAGATCCAGACGCTCATGCCGGGTGAGTGCCTCATCGCCAACCTGGCCGCGCCGTTCGCCGTCCCCGCAAAGATCCACCTGTGGGCCGATGCGTGCCGCGATGCACCGGCACCGCCCGCTCCGCGACCGACCGCTTCGGCCAACGTGTCCGCCCTGGTCGACTGAGAGTTTGCGGAAATGAAGGTCGCAGCCATCGGCGATGCCCACCTCGGACGGTCGTACCTCAACGTCGTCGACGGGGCCACGGGCGTGAACCAGCGCGAACTCGACTTCGAGCGATCGTTCGAGGCCGCCGTCGACCTCGCGTTGGCGCAAGAGCCCGATGTCGTTGTCTGGCTTGGCGACATCTTCGACCATCCCCGTCCGACCTACCGCTCGTTCCGGGTGGCTCAGCGGGCGCTCACCCGCATCCGTGACCACGGACTGCCGTG
Source organism: Acidimicrobiales bacterium (assembly GCA_046596815.1). Classification (GTDB taxonomy): domain Bacteria; phylum Actinomycetota; class Acidimicrobiia; order Acidimicrobiales; family CADCTF01; genus DATLED01. The sequence continues at coordinate 5,079 of JBKJLU010000429.1, forward strand.
CGTTGTCATCACCGGCAACCACGACACGCCCCGCCTGCCCGGCACGGGCAGCCCCTACTCCCCCCTGGCCGATACCTTTCGTGAGTTCCACTTCGCCCACCGGCTGGCCTACGAGCGCTTCGACCTCGACGGGCTGGTGATCCATGCCGTGCCCCAGATGCTCACCGTCGAGGCCACCCTCGACGGCTTGGCCGAAGCCGACCGCCAGCGCAGCGGCGACAAGACCAACCTGCTGCTCACCCATCCCCGCATCACCACCGTCCAGCCCCGCTACAACGACATCAACGAGATCGAGATCGACGACGGAGCGTTGCAGAGCGACCTCGTCCTGCTCGGCCACTATCACGTACATCAGCGGGTGCGGGCCGGGGTCTGGTACGCGGGTTCGACCGACACCTTCACCTTCGCCGACGACCCAGACGAGCCCAAGGGCATCCTGTTGCTCGACACCGAATCCGGCACGGCCAAGCACGTTCCGCTCATCGGGCAGCGACCCTTGGTGACCCTCGACACGATCCAGGCGTTGGGCCTATCACCCCGCGAACTCTCCGACCTCGTGTTGCAGCGGGCCTCCGCCATCCCCGAGGGTGCGGTCGCCCGCCTCTACCTCGACGGCGTCGACCCCGAGGCCTATCGGTTGCTCGACATCGAGGCGGTTCGGGCGGCGTCGGCCTCAGCCATGTTGTTCAAGCTCGAGCCCCAGTTCTCCGGCATCGTCATGAACGTCGAGCTCCCTGACATGGACTCGATGCCGTCGCGGTGGGAGCGTTACGTCACCGACCAGGACCTCACCGGGTTCGACCGCGACCGCATCCGCGATCTCGGGCGCGACTACCTCGCCGCCGCCGTCGAAGTGGCCGACTGACCGTGCGCATCACCCGCATCTACCTCCGCAACTACCGGGTCTTCGAAACCGAGCTCGACCTTCCCGTACCCGCCGGCCTCGTCGGCATCTACGGCGTCAACGGTGGGGGAAAGTCGAGCCTCATCGAGAGTGTCCTGTGGACGCTCTACGGACGCAGCCGAACCAAGAACGAAGAGATCCGCACCACCGGGGTGCTCGCCGAGTGCATCACCGAACTCGAGTTCGAGCACGAGAGCCACCTCTACTCCGTCCGGCGCACGATCTCGGGCATCAACTCGACCGTGAAGGCCGAGGCCTTCGCCGACGGGTCGCAGGTGGCCAACGGCGTCGGCGACGTGAAGCGCTACGTCCACTCGGTGCTCGGCATGGACGACGCCGCCTTCCGGGCTTCGGTCTTCGCCGAACAGAAGCAGGTCGCCGCCTTCAGCCTCAAGCGACCGGCCGAGCGCCGCGACCTGGTCTTGAAGCTGCTCGGCATCACCCCCTTGGATGCGGCCCGCGACCAGGCCAGGGCCGACGCCAAGTCGGCGCGCGAGCGGGTCGAGCAGGTGCGGGCCATGCTCGCCGACCTCGATGTCCTCCGGCCGGCCGTCGAGCAGGCCGTCGCTGCCGCCGACATCGCCGGCGCCGACGCCGAGTCGGAAGCCGCGGCGTTGGTGGCGGCGACGTCCCGGTCAGTCGCCGCCGAATCGGCCCACGCACGCCTCGACGAGGTGCGCATCGAGCACGACGCGCTTCTGCGCGACGGCAAGATGGTGCGGGCCGAGATCGACCAAGCCAAACAGCGGGTCGCGACGAAGGTGGCGCAGCTCGAACAGCTCGCCGGCGCAGAGATCGAACTGGCCGAGGTCACGACGGTCGCCTCCGGTCTCGAAGAGCTCGAGGCCGAGCTTCTGCTCGTCGAGCGCGTTGTCAGCGCCGAGGAAGCGCTGGCCCAATTGCCTACGATCGACGAGCCTCCCGAGCCCGACGAAGCGGGGCTCGAAGCGGCCGCGTCGGCGCACCAGGTGGAGCGGGCGGAACTCGATGGCATCGCCGGAGAGTTGCGGGCGGCGACAGCCGAGGTCGACCGAGCCGGCGTGCAGATGCAGCGCTCGGCATCGCTGTCGGCCGATGAAGACTGTCCCATGTGCGGTCAGGCCCTCGGGTCGGCCTTCGCCTCGGTCCACGACCACCGCCGTCGCGAACTGGCCGAGGCCGAGGCCCGGGTGGCCGACCTCGATCACCGACGGGTGGCGCTTTCGGCGTCGGTCGAGCGCGGCGCAGCCGAGGTGCGCACGCTCACCGCCCAGGTGCAGGCCGCTCGATCCGCTCGACAGGCCGCCGACCAGCGCCGAGCCCAGCGAGAAGGGGCCGAGCGTTCGTTGGCCGAGGCGTCGTCGGCCCTCGGTCGGCCGGTGGAAGCGGGCGAGGCCGATCGGACGCGGGCCGATGTCGCTTCCCGTCGCCGGGCCGCCCGCCGCGTCGACCAACTCGTCGGCGAACTCCGCCGCAAGCCCGAGACCGAGGCCGAGTTGGGGCGCGAGCGCGATCATCTCGTCGACGCCGAGGGCCGCCGCACGGTGTTGCTCGAGAAAGTGAAGGCCCTGGGTTTCGATCCCGAGCGACTGGCGTCGCTGCGCCAAGCAAGAGACGACACGGCAGCGGCCGCCGAGCAACAGACGGCCAAGCGGGATGCAGCACGAACCGCCGCCGAGCGCGCCCGCTTCCACGCCGAGGTCGCCGGTCAACGACTCGCCGACGCCGAGGCCCAGCACCTCGCCCTGGTCGAGCAGTCCGAGACCTCACGGCACCTCGGACGGTTGGCCGACCTGCTCAATGCCTTCCGCACCAATGTGGTGGCCACCGTCGGCCCGCGGCTTTCGGCCCAGGCGGCCGAGCTGTTCTCGGAGTTCACCGATCGCGAGTACGAGGCCCTCCAGGTGCATCCCGAGACCTACGACATTCAGATCTTCGACGGCGGCCATGCCTTCGGTATGGACCGGTTCTCCGGCTCCGAGATCGACCTGGCCAACCTCGCCCTCCGCATCGCCATCAGCGAGCACGTCCGCTTCCAGTCCGGTGGCGCCGTCGGCCTCCTCGTCCTCGACGAGGTCTTCGGCCCCCTCGACGACGACCGCAAAGAGCGCATGCTCCTGGCCTTGCAGCGCCTTCGGGCCCGCTTCGGTCAGGTGCTCGTCGTCACCCACGCCAACGAGATCAAAGAACAACTCCCCAGCGCCATCGAGGTGATCAAACTCCCAGGCCGGCGGGCCACCGCCCGCGTCGTCGGCATCTGACGGCGCTCCGCCTCGAATTTTTGGAGGGCCACAACGCAACATTCGTATCGTCTGGCCCTCCAAAACCCGTCGACGTGCGACACTGGAGGCGCAGTGAGCCGGCCGGGTGACCGCGGCTCGGACGGCGGCCTCCTCGGAGTTCATCGGACCGGGTCGAGGAAAGTCGGGGCTCCGTAGGGCAGGGTGCTGGCTAACGGCCAGTCGGGGCGACCCGCAGGAAAGTGCCACAGAGAACAGACCGCCGATGGCCCGAGCAATCGGGCACAGGTGAGGGTGAAACGGTGCGGTAAGAGCGCACCAGCACCCGGGGCGACCCGGGTGGCTCGGCAAACCCCACTCGGAGCAAGGCCAAACAGAGGAACGGGTGCCCACCCGGTGCCGCCGCAAGGCGACACCATCCTCAGGTAGGCCGCACAGATGGAT
>JBKJLU010000021.1:0-2633 GCA_046596815.1 Acidimicrobiales bacterium
CCGAAATCCCCGGTTTTGCTGAACTTCCTGCTCAGAGGGGTTGCCAAATATTACCTGGGGGTCAAGAGGTCGGAAGTTCAAATCTTCTCAGCCCGACCAGCAAAAGCGCAGGTCAGAGGCGTCTCTAGGAAGGTAACGGCCAGCCTTCTGGCGTGACCTTGCCGGACGGAGGTCGCACGCCCTGCGGTTGGCCGCAGAGCCACCGGAGCGCTTCGGCTTGTCCCACCCTTGGCGCACGATGTCGCCATGTACTCCGACCCTGAACGTCAGCGCGCTGCTGAGCGCGAGTGGTACAAGGCCAACAAGGCAAAGGTCGCCGAGAAAAAGAACCGCAAACGGCAGCGCCTCCGTGAGATCGTCCGATCGGCCAAGGCGGTGCCGTGCGCAGATTGTGGATGCTCATATCCGTACTACGTGATGGATCTCGACCACATCGGCGAGGACAAGACGATGATCGTTTCCAAACTTGTGAATTTCGGCGCAACAGCCCGCCTGCTCGCTGAGATCGCGAAGTGCGAAGTCGTCTGCGCCAACTGTCACCGCGCCCGCTCCTGGCTGCGAATGGACCACTCGAGGCGAGACGTGCTCGAGAAACGAATGGAAGAGGGGGAGAGCCATGCAATCTTGTGGCGAGCCGGGCAGTCATAGCGAAAAAGCAGACCCCACCCCAGGTGGGGTAGAGTGGCTTCCATGAAGCGAGTGCATCTGACAGGCGTTGGCGACGGGCGGCAGAGGTCGCTCGGTCTCGTCCCCGTCGTTCGCAGCACGTGATGGACGCCCCGGACGAGCCCGAAGCCGAGCTGTCGTGGAAGGAACGCCGTGCGGATCGCAAACGACTCCGCGGTGTCCGAATGCAGCGGGCCAAGCAGATGTCGAAAGACGCCAAGGGCAAGAAGAACCGGTCGAAGGGCAAGGACAGGAAGAAGGGCAAGTGACGGGCACCGGGCCCCGCGCCTTGGAGTTCGTCACCGTGAAGCGCAACGTCCCCATGGCCGGCCGTTCCTACGGCCACTGGTGGATCGAGGTCGACGACACCGAGAGCTACGGCTGGTGGCCCGGAGTGGCTCCCGTCAGGTTCCGGGACGCGCTTTTCGGTGTGTCGGGCGTGCTGAACGGCACCGGGGCGGTCGACGAGACTGGCCGCTTCCGCGACCCGAACCACGGACTCGTCGCCGACTACGAGTTTCACCCCGTGCTGGTCACGCCCGAGAGCGACGACGACGTCCGGCTGATGATCCGGGAGTTCGCGGCGACGTTTCGAGGCGGGTGGCAATGGTCGACGCGACCGACCATGAACTGCCGGCTGTTTCAACTCGCCCTCTTCGATTCCGTCGGGCTGGTCGACGGGACCGGGAACTATCGGACCCGTGGCGGCGGATGCCCGATGCTTGCATCACCCAGACGAGTGATGGCCCGGTTCATGGGGCGCCGGCTCTGGCCGAGGAATCTGCCGCCGCCTGGGACACGGGCGACCGAGGCGATGACCCCTCGCCGTCGGAGACCGCTACGGTTGCGGTCGTCGTGAAGAAGGCGCTCGTTTTCCTCCTCGTCGTGGTCGTCGTGGCCACCGGTTTGCCGGTCATTCTCGGCATGTCCGGGATGGCGTCGTGCGTTGACTGCCAGCCGGGACTGGCGGTCGCCTTCGGTTGCACCCTTGCGGTGTTGGCTGCGGCGTTCGCGCTCTCCCTCGTCGTCATGTCGCAGAGGCTTCGCGCCCGTCGCGACTCCATGCCTTTCCTGCTCCACAGCTTTCTCCTCGAACGACCTCCTCGACTGGCCTAGGCGCGCTCGCGCGCGCCTTCACAGCCATCGGCCACAGGCCGCCAGTTCATTGGTCTCGAGGGACGCCAATCGCGCGCCCCCTTTGCGTATGAGGAGAAGTAGATGAAGCAGTCACGAACACCGCAGCACGTGGCATCGATCCGAGCCCGGTTGGCTCCAGCGATCGGTCAATCGGCATGAGTCTCTGGGCCGTCCTTCTGACCGGCCTGTTCGCCGGAGGCGCGTCGTGCGCGGCCGTTCAGGGAGGGCTCTTGGCGGGGACGTTGGCACGACGGACCGTCAGTGTCGGTGGGCGGAGGCCACCGACGGCATCGACAGCCCGGCGGGAGGATGTCGTCCCTGTCGCAGGATTCCTCGTCGGCAAGCTGGCGTCGCACTCGTTGCTGGGGTTCGCCCTCGGATTGCTGGGCGATGTCGTCCAGCCGAGCCCTCGCATCCGCGCCGCCATGCAGATCATCGCCGGCGTAGTGATGGTGCTGCTCGCCCTCGACCTGCTCGGGGTGCGTGCCCTCCGGAACATCGTCCCGACACCTCCGTCGAGTTGGGCCAGACTCGTACGGCGGAGTGGCCGGTTGGGTCACGGATTCGGCCCGGCCGCTCTCGGTGCGGCCACCGTGTTGATCCCCTGCGGCGTCACCCTCAGCGTGATGTTCCTCTCGGTAGCCTCGGGCTCGCCGCTGGCGGGCGCCGCCATCATGGCCACCTTCGTTGTGGGAACCATGCCGCTCTTCGCTGCCATCGGGTACGTGGCCCGGCGCACGAGTGGTGTACTCCGCGGCCGTCTCTCGGTTCTCTCCGGCGTGGTCGTGCTTCTGGCGGGGCTGCTCGCCATCAACGCCGGCCTGGTATTG
>JBKJLU010000025.1:0-3706 GCA_046596815.1 Acidimicrobiales bacterium
GAGGACAACGTCTTGGTGCGGGTGCACAGTGAGTGCCTGACCGGCGACGTCTTCGGATCGTTGCGCTGTGACTGCGGGCCCCAGCTCAACGCGGCCATGCACCGGATCGCCGAGGACGGCATGGGGGTCGTCGTCTATCTACGGGGCCACGAGGGGCGAGGCATCGGGATCGCCCACAAGATGCAGGCCTACAAGCTCCAAGAAGAGGGCTACGACACCATCGAGGCCAACATCAAGCTGGGCCACCCGGCCGACAGACGGGAGTACGGCATCGGTTCCCAGATCCTCGTCGACCTGGGCATCACGACCATGCGGATCATGACCAACAACCCGGCGAAGATCGCCGGCCTCACCCAGGTCGCCCACGGGATCTCCGGATTCGGCCTCGATGTCGTCGAGATCGTTCCCCTCGAGATCATGCCGAATCCGGAGAACATCGCGTATCTGCGCACCAAGCGCGAGCGGATGGGCCACCTGCTCGACGGTCTCGATGACGTTCTCTAGAGGAGGTCACGGTGGCCGGTGACGCAACCTCACCGAATCGGATCGCACCGGTCCTCGATGGTACTGGAGCCCGCGTCGCCGTCCTCTGTGGACGCTTCAACGACCTCATCACCGACCGACTTCTCGAAGGAGCACGGCGCGGTCTCGCCGCCGCCGGGGTGGGCGAGAACGAGGTAACGGTGGCGTGGGTCCCGGGCGCATTCGAGCTCCCGTTCGCCGCCAAAGTCCACGCCGAGTCGGGGCGCTTCGACGCCGTCATCGTGCTCGGCGCCGTGATCCGAGGCGAGACCTCCCACTACGAGCTCGTGTCGGGGGAGTGCGCTCGCGGGGTGCAGGACGTGCAACTGGCCACGGGCGTGCCGGTGCTGTTCGGTGTCCTCACCACGGAAGACCTCGACCAGGCGCTCGCCCGCTCGGAAGATCCCGGCGGGCACAACGTCGGCGAGGAGTGCGGGTTCGGCGCAGTGGAAGTCATTGGGTTGATGCGGTCGGTCCGCGAGAAGATGACCTGATGCTCCGCCTCGTCCTGCCCAAGGGGTCCCTCGAGACCAGCACGTTGAAGCTCTTCGAAGATGCCGACCTCGGCGTGACCAGAGGTTCCGACGTCGATTACAAGGCGGCGATCGACGATCCCAGAATCGACGAAGTGCGCATCCTGCGCCCCCAGGAGATCCCGCTCTACGTCGCCGAAGGCATGTTCGACCTCGGCATCACCGGTCGTGACTGGATCGAGGAGCAGGGCTCGGACGTCGTCTCGCTCGGCGAGTTGAAGTACTCCAAGAACAGCGCCCGCCCCGCCAACATCGTGCTCGCCGTCTCCGAGGACTCTGCCGTCGAGGCCGTCACCGACCTCAAGGACGGGGTCCGGGTGTCCACCGAGTATCCCCGCCTCACCAGACGATTCTTCGAACAGCACGGCATCGATGCCGACATCACCCTTTCCTACGGCGCCACCGAGGCCAAGATTCCCGACATCGCCGACGTCGTCGTCGACCTCACCGAAACCGGCCGGGCGCTCCGCCAGGCCCGACTGCGCATCATCGGCACGATCGTCAGCTCGTACACCGAACTGATCGCCAATCGGGAGGCCTACGAAGACCCGGCCAAGCGCCACGCCATGCACCAACTCCACACCCTCCTTCAGGGCACCCTCGAAGCTCGCGACAAGGTGCTGGTGAAGCTCAACGTCGGTGAGACGCAGCTGCAGGACGTCATCGAACTCCTGCCGTCGATGAAGTCGCCGACGGTCTCGAAGCTTTTCGGCGAGGACGGTTACGCGGTCGAGACGGTGGTGCCGAAGGCTGTCATCAACACGCTGATCCCGGCACTGAAGGACCAGGGGGCCACCGACATCATCGAGTTGCCCCTCTCCAAGATCGTGCATTGAATTTGCCCTCGCTCTGCGCCGTGCTTTCTCCCTCGCTCTGCGCCATGGGGCCCTTCGGGCAGGGGGGCTTGCCGCTCGGGTGCCGGCTGCTCGCTGGCGCTCCCTACGCCGGCCGGCGGGGCGGGTCGCGGTGAGGGGCACGGTTGTTGCCTTTGACGAGCACGCGGGGTTGGGGACGATTCAGTCGGAGGACTCGCTCGAGTTTCTCTTTCACTGCACGCAGTTGATGGATGGGTCTCGGCGGATCGAGGTTGGCGTCGAGGTGCGGTTCGAGGTCGTCGCCGGGCACCTTGGCAAGTGGGAGGCGGCGCAGGTCGACTGGATCGGCCCTCGTCCATGACCAAGGGATCGAAGCAGACACTGATCGGGCTGAGCGGGTTCCTGGCGGTTCTCGTGGTGATCGCCGTCATGTCGTCGAATGCCAACCGAACGCAGGGCCTCCGAGCGGATGTGCTCTCGGCTCGTCGAGGTGAGCCGGGTCAGGCCGTCGTCTTCACCGTGTCCGTACGCGACACCGCAGGACGGGTGACGGGCGTGAACGTCGACTTCGGCGACGGCCGAGTCGAGGAGATCGATGTCAGCGCCGAGCGCTGCGGCGCTCCGCTGTCTCGTGCTTTCGACCTGACCCACCAGTTCGACTTCACCGGCTACACGACGGTTTCGGCCAAGGTCCGCACTGGTGGTTGTGGTTCCAAGACCGAACAGGTCGAGGCCATCCGCACCATCCAGGTCAAAGACGTCCGCCGCTGAGTTCGGGAGCCCGGCGTCGGGAGCGCCAGCGAGCAGCCGGGACGTGAGCGGAGCAGATTCTTTGCGCAGCGAACCGATTACTGGGCCGCCCGGATCTGGACGAAGGCGAGGCGCAGCGAGGCGAGGGCCTCCTTGAGTTCGCGTTCGGGCTCACCCAGGCGCCCGACGAGACCGTCGATGAGGGCGGCGAGGGCATCGATGGCCAAGCTGGCCTCGACCAGCTGTGGCGGCTGGAGACTCAGGTGGAGGGCGGCGAGCTCGAAGAGGCCGAAGCAGTGGTTGGCGATGACCGCCGAGGCTGGCGTCTCGGCCAACTGCTGTTGCAGCTGCGCCATCTGCGCCTGCATCTCCTCCGGTGCCATTTCATCCTCGGCCGGTCCCCCCATCGGCGGCGCCGACGACGCCCTTGGGGTGCTCGCGGCGGCCGGCTCGGGTTCACGACGAATTGGCCGTTCGCCCCCAGGTGTCCAGATCGAAGACATTGCTGTAGCCTAAGGGCACAACTGAAGAGGGAAAGCGGGGTCTCACGGCCCCCACCCGCCCACAACCGCCCGACAGCAGCATCGCCGGCAACCGTGCGTCGGGTCGAATGACCGCCATCGGGCGGGCGTTGCTTCCGCCACGCCTGCCCGTCATCGCGATTGGGCAGCTCCAACCGAGGAGTGATGCCGCATCGCCGTACCCCCCGTCAGCAACGAGCCGAGGATCAACGACAAGATCCGGGCCCGTGAGGTGTTTCTGGTCGACACCGATGGCACCAAGCTCGGTGTCCGCGGCCTGCCGGAGGCGCTGAGCGTCGCCCGCGACCAGGATCTCGATCTCGTCGAAGTGGCGCCGAACGCCAATCCGCCCGTCTGTCGCATCATGGACTACGGGAAGTTCAAGTTCGACGCCGCGCAGCGGGCGAAGGAGTCCCGCCGCAAGACCTCGTCCGTCACCCTCAAGGAGATGAAGTACCGGGTGAAGATCGGACAGGGTGACTTCGACACCAAGACCAGGAAGGTCATCCACTTCCTGGACGAAGGTCACAAGGTCAAGATCACGATCATGTTCCGTGGTCGTGAG
>JBKJLU010000028.1:0-3745 GCA_046596815.1 Acidimicrobiales bacterium
GCGATAAAGCGCGGCGCTGCTTGGGAGGAGACACGAATCCCGCCCTGTACGTGCGCTCGCGCGCCAGAGTCGAGGAGGTCATGATGAGCCAGCGACCCTTCGCGGTCGGAACGACACGAGGTGGCGATGAGCGCGAGCCTCGCTCCCTGAGCGCTCCGCTCCTGCGGTTCGAGCTCGTCGAGGAGGCCGCCCGGCTGCGCGCCGAAAAGCCATACGCGGAGGGCGACCGGAATGCCCGCACGCTGGCCAAAGTCGGGGCCTTCCGGCTGGTGCTCGTCGCATTCCGGTCCGGTGCAGTGTTCGACGAGAGCGATCAGCGAGGGAGCGTGGCGCTGCAGGTGCTTGAAGGTCGTATCGCCTTGCGCGTCGACGAGGAGTCGACCGAGATCGGGGAGGCCGAGGTGGCGGTCGTCGCGCCGGAACATCCGTGGACAGCAGTCGCCCTCGCCGATGGCATCCTCTTGGTCCATCTGGCGTGGCCGCCTGAGCCCGGATCTGCCAGATCAGGCCCGGTCCCGTGAGCGCCGAGGTCGTAAGGATTGGCAAGCGGCGCAAGCCGCGGGCCAGCACCGGGTGGTCGCTGGCGCGGAGCTCGCACGCGGCCAGGCGACCCGTGGTCCCGACTCCCGGTGTCGTGAACGTTGCGATCGCGACGGATCTCGATCATGCCGTCGATGCCTTTCGGGACGTCCGTGCACGGCCGCGACCCCCGTGGCCGCGGGCCGGCGACCGGAGGGACAGCTCTCCGAATGCCTCCGCAACGATCGATTGCTGCTGCGTTCGGTGCGCAGCGTGGTACCCCTCGGCCGGGCTCGATCGCTCGGGTCGCGAGACGTCGACGATCGGGACGTTCCCGGGGACAAGTTCGAGAAGCTTGGGCAGCACGAACTTGCGGGCACCCATGTTGCGCGGCTCCTCCTGGGCCCAGACCACCGTCTCGAGGGACGGGTAGCGGGCGACCAGCCGCCGCACCTCATCGCCGGGAAACGGGTAGAGAAGCTCGACTCGACCGATGGCCACGTCGTGTGCCTCTGCGCGCATCGGCGAGAGCAGCAGGTCGTAGTAGAGACGGCCGCTGCACAGCACAAGCCGGCGGACGTCGCTGCGTGATGCCGCGCGGTCCGGATCGTCGAGGACGGCCTCGAACCGGCCGGCGGTCAACTCGTCGACGCTGGAGGTCGCGGCCGGAAGCCTCAGCAGGCTCTTGGGCGTCATCAGGACCAGCGGTCGGACGATCGGGCGGAGGCCCTGGTCGCGCAGCAGGTGAAAGTACTGGGCGGGCGTCGTGCAGTTCGCGACCCGAATGTTGTCCTCTGCTCCTAGGGACAGGTAGCGCTCAAGACGCGCGCTCGAGTGCTCCGGTCCTTGGCCCTCGTAGCCGTGCGGTAGCAGGAGGGTCAGCCGAGAGGTCTCGCCCCACTTCGCTAGCCCCGCGATGATGAACTGGTCGATCACGACCTCGCCGCCGTTGGCAAAGTCCCCGTACTGCGCCTCCCAGAGGACGAGGGTCTCTGGCGCCTCCACGGCATAGCCGTACTCGAACCCGAGGCAGGCCAGCTCCGAGAGGGGGCTGTTGTGCAGCTCGAATGAGGCCCGAGCGCCGGACAGATGCTGGATCGGCGTGAACTGCCGCCCGTCCCCGGCATCGTGGAGCACGAGATGGCGCTGGCTGAACGTCCCGCGTTCTGTGTCCTGGCCGGTCAAGCGAATCGGCGTGCCCTCGAGCAGAAGTGACCCCAGCGCGAGGGCTTCCGCCTGCGCCCACGGGATCCTGCCGTCCGGGCCGAGCGCCGCGCGCCGCCGGTCGAGCTGGCGGATCAACTTGGGATGAACGGTGAAGTCTTCGGGCCAGCGGAGGAGCTCGTCGTTGATGGTTCGCAGGCGGCTTGCGCGGACCGCCGTGGCGGGAGCCCCGGTCGAGCTGCGGCTCCTGCGTCGCGGCCCGACCAGGTTCGCCGCCGGCCGGGGCTCGGTCGGCCCAGGTTCCGCGACGGCCTCCGGCTCGCCGTCGGTCGCTCCGCTCGCCACCGACTCCTGGATCTCCGCCAGGCGTGCCACCGCAGCACTGAGCATCGCCTCTCCGGCGTCGAGCTTGAGGGTGCCCTCCTTGACCAGGCGCCGCAGGTAGAGCTCGCGGACCGTCGGGTGCTCGGCGATCCGGGCGTACATCAGCGGTTGCGTGTAGGCCGGCTCGTCCTCCTCGTTGTGGCCGTGACGGCGGTAGCCCACGACGTGGACCACGAAGTCGCCATGAAACCGTTCACGGTAGGCGACGGCGAGCTCCACCGCCACCAGACACGCCTCCGGATCGTCGGCGTTGACGTGAGCGATCGGCACGTCGAAGCCCTTGGCGAGGTCGCTCGCGTAGTCGGTCGAGCGGCCATCACTCGGCTCGACCGTGAAGCCGAGCTGATTGTCGGCGATGAGGTGGATCGTCCCGCCGGTCGTGTAGCCGGCGAGGCGGGCCAGATTGAGCGTCTCGGCGACAACGCCCTGCGCCGCAAACCCGGCATCTCCATGGATCAAGACGGGCACCGCGAGGCGGACATCGAGGGTTGCCGTGGGGCCGCTCCGATCGCTCTGCTCGGCCCGTGCCCGGCCTTCGACCACGGGGTCGACTGCCTCGAGGTGGCTCGGGTTGGACGAGAGCGTCACCAGGATCGGGCCGCTCGCCGTCTGATGGACGCCGTCCGCGCCGCGGTGGTACTTGACGTCACTCGTCTCACCCTCGGGCGGGAGGACGGCCTCAGCCGTTGAGTGGCTGTGCTCGAACTCGTTGAGGATCACGGCGTCGGGGACGCCCACCACCTGGACGAGGACGTTCAGGCGGCCCCGATGGGCCATTCCGAGCTCGACGGTCCGGGCACCGGCCCGTCCGACGAGCTCGATGATCTGGTGCAGCATCGGGACGAGGATATCGAGACCCTCGATGGAGAACCGCTTCTGGCCGAGGTACGCACGCTGGAGGAAGCGCTCTAAGGCTTCCACGGCCGTCAGCCGGGCGAGGAGTTGGCTTTTATCGTCCGCGGTGAGGGGGACCCGGTACGCACCCGTCTCGATCGTGTGCCGCAACCACGTCCGCTCATCATGGCTATTGATGTGCTCGACCTCATAGGCGATCGTCCCGCAATAGGTGCGGCGCAGCTCCGGCAGGACGTCCGCCAGGGTTGCGCCTGGCAAATCGACACGCAGCAGGTCGGCCGGGACGCGCGCCAGCCCCTCGGAGGTGAGGCCCCAGGCCTCCGGTTCCAGTGCCGGCTCGCCGGGCGCGGTGCTGCCGAGCGGGTCGAGACCGGCGGCCCGGTGGCCAAATTGGCGGTAGGAGCGGACGAGGGCGACACCAGCAGCGGTTTCAGCCAGGCTGCTGGTCGCGGCCGGGTTGGTGGTCGCGGCAGTAGGCGGCGCCCCGGCGTTCGCAGGCGCGATCGTTGCACTTGTCGTCGAGACGACGGCCCGGGGAATCTCCAGGCAGTCCGCGACGTAGCCGTAGAAATCATCCGCGCCACCGAGCAGTTCCTCCACCGTCGCCAGAAAGCGGCCCGATTCGGCGCCCTGGATGATCCGATGATCGTAGGTGCTGCTGATCGTCATGACGCTCTCACCTGCGATCTTGCGGATCGCACCGGTTGCAACGATCGCCCCCTGGCCCGGCATCAACCGAGGGACGGACGCGGTCGTGCCCACTGTCCCCGGGTTGGTGAGCGTGATGCCGGCGCCCACGAGGTCGTCGGCCGAGAGGCGGCTG
>JBKJLU010000180.1:0-8660 GCA_046596815.1 Acidimicrobiales bacterium
GTCGCGCTGCTTGACGACGCGGCTGCCGCGGGCAGCGGCCCCCAGGAACACGCTGCGGACCAGGTCAGGGCGGGCGAGCAGCTCGGCGGGGGTGCCGTCTTCGATGATCCGGCCATGTTCGAGCACGAGCACGCGGTCGGCGATCTCGACCGTCGAGAGGCGGTGGGCGATGATCACGGCCGTCCGGTCGGCGAGAAGCGTGCGCAGGGCCCGCTGCACCAGACGCTCGGAGGGGATGTCGAGCGACGACGTCGCCTCGTCGAGGATGAGCACCGCGGGGTCGGCGAGGAAGGCGCGGGCGAAGGCGACCAGTTGGCGTTGCCCCGCCGACAGCCGGCCACCGCGCTTGCGCACATCGGTGTCGTAGCCGTCGGGCATGGCGGCGATGAACTCGTGGGCACCGATGATGCGCGCTGCCTGCTCGACCTCGGAGCGGGTGGCCGAGGGGCGACCGAAGGAGATGTTGTCGGCCACCGTGCCCGAGAACAGGAAGTTCTCCTGGGTCACCATGACCACGGCCCGTCGCAGCGTCTCGTCGTCGAGGTCGCTCAGGTCGATGCCGTCGAGGCGAACCGCCCCCGACGTCGGGTCGTAGAAGCGGGCGATGAGGCGGGCCACCGTCGACTTGCCCGCGCCGGTCTCGCCCACGAGGGCGACGGTCTGGCCCGCGGGGATGACGACGTCGATGCCGTGCAGCACCTCGGTCTCCCGATAGGCGAAGTGAACCCGTTCGAATCGGATCTCACCGTGGGGTTCGAGCAGAGCAATCGGCGCCTCGGGCTCGGCCACGGCTGGCGGCTCTTCGAGCACTCCGGAGAGCTTCTCGAGGGCGGCGGCGGCCGACTGGAAGAGGTTGTAGAACTGCGAGAGGTCCTGCACCGGCTCGAAGAAGCGGCGGACATAGAGCATGAACGCGGCGAGCGTCCCGAGGGTCATCGATCCGCCGGCCACGCGGTAGCTGCCGACGAGTAGCACGACGGCGATGGTGACGCGGCCGAGCCCGTTCACACCAGGTCCGTAGACGGCGGCGAGCCGGTTGGAGGAGAGGTTGGCCTGGCGGAGTCGGTCGTCGACGTCATCGAAGATGGCCTGGTTGCGGGGCTCCCGGCGGAACGCCTGGACGGCGCGGATCCCGCCGAGCGACTCGACGAATTGCACGATCACCAGAGCCACGGCCTCGCGCGTCTCGCGGTAGACGACCTCTGCCCGCGTCCGGAACCACCGGGTGAGCAGAATGACGAACGGGAAGATGGCGATGGCGACGAGCGCCAGCGGCCAGTCGAGGATGAGCAGCACGATGCTGATGCCGAGGATCGACAGGCCACCGCTGGCCACGGCGAGGATGCCGGATCCGAGGAGTTCCCAGATGGCCTCCACGTCGGAGGTGAGTCGCGAGATCACCCGACCCGAGGTGTAGCGCTCGTGGAAGCTGAGACTCAGGCGTTGGAAGTGCTCGAACAGGCGCTCCCGCAGGTCGTAGAGCACATCCTGGCCGAGCTTGCCGGCGATGGTGAGGAAGGCGTACTCGAGTGCGGCCCGAAGCAGGACGACGGCGAGGAACAGGCCGACGACGATCAGGAGCACGGTCGGCGATTCGCCCCGAGCCACCGGCGGGATGCCTTTGTCGATGCCGATGCCGATCAGGATCGGCCCGGCCAGCTTGGCCAGGGTCTCGACGATGATGACGATCGAGCCCCAGACCAGGGCGCGCTTGCGGGGTCGCAACAACTCGTTGAGCAGGCGGCGGCTCCGGCTGCGGAGGAACCCCCGGATACCGGGAGCCAGATCGTCCTGCTCTTCGGCGGCCACCCCCCGCCAGGACGCAGGATTCATGAGGCTTCCTCCTGCAGTTCGAACGACTCGGCGACCTGAGAGAGCACGTCGGCATAGGCCGGGACCCGCTCCATCAGCTCGGAGTGGGTGCCGACGGCGGCGATGGTCCCCTCGTGGAGGAAGGCCACCCTGTCGGCCAAGGCCAACGTGGATGGGCGATGGACGACCAGCAGGGCGGTGACGCCGACGAGGACGCGGCGCAAGGCCTCCTCGACCAGCGATTCGGTGTGGACGTCGAGGGCCGACAGTGGGTCGTCGAGCACAAGCACCCGGGGCCGTCCGATGATGGCCCGGGCGAGAGCCAGCCGCTGGCGCTGCCCACCGGACAGCGAGAGTCCCTGCTCGCCGACGCGGGTGTCGAGACCCCAGGGAAGGCCGTGCACGAACCCGGCTTGGGCGGTGTCGAGAGCCAGCGCGATGTCGTCGTCGGTCGCTTCGGGGAAACCGAGCAACAGGTTCTCGCGCACGCTGGCGGAGAAGAGCGTCGGTTCTTCGAAGGCCACGCTGACGTGGCGCCGCAACGAACGGAGTTGCAGGTCACGGAGGTCGACGCCGTCGAGGGTGATGCGCCCGACCGATACGTCGGAGAGCCGAGGCACCAACGACACGAGCGACGTCTTGCCCGAACCGGTGACGCCGACGAGGGCGAGCGTCTCGCCCGGCTCGATCTCGAGGTCGATGTTGCGCAGGATCCAACCCGACGAGGCCGCGTCGTCGCCGGCGTAGCGGAAACTGACTCCCTCGAAGCGAACCCGTCCCTGGGACTGGGGAAGGTCGACCGCACCGGGACGATCGGCGATGGCCGGCACCGTGTCGAAGACCTCGTAGATGCGTTCGGCCGCCGACGACGCTTCCTCGGCCATGGCCAGGATCTCGCCCAACGACTCGATGGGCCAGACCAGCAGCACGAGGAGGGACACGAAGGCCACGAGTCCACCGATGGTGAGGGTGCCGCGACCGACGGCCAGGGCGCCGCCGAAGAGGATGGCGGCGAGGGTGAGGTTCGGCACCATGTCGATGAGCGCCCAGAACTTGGCCCGCAGTCTCACCTGCTCCATCGACGAGTCGTAGAGCGAGCGGGCGCTCGTGAGGTACTGCTCTTTCACCAGGCGACGCCGTCCGAAGGCCTTGATGACCCGGATGCCGGTCGCCCCTTCCTCGACCAGTGTCGTCAGGTCGCCGTCCTGATCCTGGACGCGCCGGGAGACGACGAGGTACTGCTGCTCGAAGCGCCTCGACATCACGATCAACGGGATGGCCGAGAGCGCGGTGACGCCGGCCAACAGCGCGTCGAGACGCACCATCAACATGAGTACGGCGAGAAACGTGACGATGTTGACGATGAAGAACACGATGCCGAAGCCGAAGAAGCGACGAATCACCTTGCAGTCGGTCATCGCCCGCGACAGCAACTGACCGGACTGCCAGTCGTCGTGGAAGGAGACCGGCAGGGTCTGGAGGTGGGCGTAGAGATCGTTGCGCAACTCGGTCTCGAGTCCGAGGGCCACGCGACCGGCGGTGAGACGACGGGTGTACGCCGACAGACTCTCGAGCAGCCCGAGCACCAGAACGCAGACCGACAGGAAGAAGATGCCCGTGCGATCACCGCGAGCCAGCGGGCCGTCGATCACGGCCTTGACCACCAACGGGACGAGGGTGGCCGCACCGAGACCGAGGCTGGCCAGCAAGGTGGCGGCCACCAACTGCCCGAGGTAGGGCCGGAGGTAGGGCTTCACGCGCCACAGCGCGGAGTTCCGCATACGAATCCCACCGTTTCACCAGGAGGAGGGGAGCCGTTCACCCTACCGGCGGGCCCCTATCGCCCGAAAGTGATTAACCGCCCCGAGGAGGGGTCAGGCGGTGTCGACAGGGGCCGGCGTGGCGAGGCCGTGGGCGTCCCACACGTCGGAGCACGACGTCGAGCAGAATCCGACCTCGCCCCGCCACACGGCGACGGCGTCGGTGGGGACCTCCATCCGACAGACCGGGTCGCGCACGGTGTCGGGATGGTCGTCGCGGCGATGGACCCGAAGCACGGGCACGGGTTGCGCGAAGCCCCGCACGTCGACGGGCACGGCCGGCTCGGCCACGGCCCACGAGGGCACGTAGTCCTGCAGCTCGCAGCTCACCAGGATCTCGTGGGGAGCGGCGACGTCGCAGAGCCTGGCCGCGAGGTTGACCGCAGAACCGATGTAGTCATCGCCCTCGAAGAGGATCACGTGGCCGAAGGTGACCCCACCCCGCAGGCGCATCGGCGACGAACCGCTGTCGACCTTCTCCTCGATCTCGAGGACGGCTTCGACGAGCGGACCGGGCTCGACCGACACGAACATGGCGCCGTCGCCTTGCCACTTGGCGACCCGCACTCCCCGCCGGCTCGAGACCTCTCGGACGGCGGCCCGGAACTCGGTGAGGACCAGTCCGGCCTCTTCATCGCCGTGGGTGTCGGTGAAACTGGTGAAGCCACTGAGATCCACGAACGCGAACCCACGACCCACCCGCATGCGCCCAGGCTACGGGGTCGGGTGGAAGAATGGACGGTTCATGGCGGCGGCTCCCTGGTTTGTCCGCCGCCTGGCGGGCATGTTCGCGGCTGCGCTCATCACCACGGGACTCCCGCTTCCTGCTGGGGCCCAGGTCGACGACCCGCCGACGGGGCCGACGACGAGCGCCCCTCCTTCCACGACGACGACGACGACGTCGACCTCGACGACCGCGCCGGCGGCATCGTCCTCATCGAGCTCGACCACGTCGACGAGCCTCCGCGCCCCGACGTTCAACGGCGAGACCCTTCCGCCGGCGTCGGTGGAGTTGCTGCCGCCCGAGGACGAACTTCCGCCACTCGAGCCCTCCCTCATCCCCCCGACTCCACCTCCGGGAGCCGACGAGGCGGGCCGGCGTCGGGCGCTCGGCGAACTCCGGGCGGCCGAAGGGGCGCTCAAGAAGGCGAGAGCGGCCGAGTCCGGGCTGCGCAAGCGCCTCGATCCCCTGGCGGTGCGCCGGTCGACGGCCCGAGCCGCGCTCGCCGGACTCGACGCCGACTCCCAGCGCCTTGCCGCCGGTCTCGTCGATGCCCGATCCAAGGTGAAGAGGATCGCGGTCGCCGGCTACATCCATGGCGGCGACACCCAGCCCATCGACTACCTCCTGCGGGCGCGCGACCCGCTCGACTTCGAGCGCCGTCGCATCATCGTTCGGTCGGCCACCGAGGCCCGCAATGCCGCGGTCATCGAGTACTCCGCCGCGCAACGAGAGACCTCCGATCAACTCCGCCTCGCCGTCCTGTCGGCGGAGGAGGCCGATGCCGCGTTCACCGTGGTCGACACCGAGTTCGGCTCGGCCGCTTTCGTCGCCGGCGCGCTCGCCATCGTCGTCCAAGAAAAGCGGCAGCTGCTCGACCACACCGCAGCGTCAGCCACGGTCGGCGACACCGACATCCCCCGCCTCTTTCACGATGCCTATCGCCAGGCTGCGACCAAGCTCGCGGCGAGGGCTCCGCAATGCCGCGTCGCCTGGACCGCCATCGCCGCCATCGGCAAGGTCGAGTCGAACCACGGCCGGTACCGCGGCGCCCAGTTCGCCCTCAACGGCGATGTCTTTCCTCGCATCCTCGGCATCCCGCTCGACGGCACCCGTTCGTCGCTCATCCTCGACACCGACCAAGGCGTGCTCGACACCGATCTCGTCTTCGACCGCGCCGTCGGACCGATGCAGTTCATCCCCTCGACGTGGGTCCGCATCAACACCGACGGCAACGGTGACGGCGTGAGTGACCCCAACAACGCGTACGACGCCGCCCTCGGTACGGCCTCCTACCTGTGTCGCGCCGTGCCCAGCGGCGGCCTCGACACCGACGAGGGTCTGCGTCCGGCCTTCTTCTCGTACAACCACTCCGACGCCTATGTCGAGAAGGTGCTCGGCTGGGCCCACGTGTACGCCGGCACTCCTCCCCCGTAGCCTGCTGCCATGGCCGCTGCGGATGTCGACCTCACCGGCGAAGTCACCGAGCTCTTGCAGGCGCTGATCCGCAACCAGTGCGTGAACGACGGCACCGTTGCATCAGGCAATGAGTCGCGTAACGCCGCCGTGCTCGGCCACTACCTCGAGGGCACGGGCCTTGACGTCGAGGCCTACGAACCCGAACCTGGCCGCACGTCGCTGGTGAGCCGCATCGAGGGAACCGACCCAACAGCACCCACGCTGTGTCTCATGGGCCATACCGACGTGGTGCCGGTGTCTCCCGAGGGCTGGCGTCGAGATCCCTTCGGCGGCGAGCTTGTCGCCGACGAACAAGGAACGCAGGAGGTGTGGGGCCGCGGCGCCATCGACATGCTCAACCTCACGGCTTCGATGGCGGTGGCCTTCAAGCACCTCGCCCGCTCCGGATTCCGGCCGAAGGGCACGCTCGTCTACTTCGCCGTCGCCGACGAGGAGGCGGGCGGCCACCACGGCGCCGGGTGGGTGACCGAGCACCAGTACGACGCCGTGCGCGCCGACTACGTCCTCACCGAGTCGGGGGGTGTGTCGATCCCCTCGTCGAGCGGACGAAGAGTCACGGTGACCACCGGCGAGAAGGGCATCGCCTGGCGTCGCCTCCGGGTGGCGGGGACGCCGGGTCACGGATCGATGCCCTTCGGCACCGACAACGCCTTGGTGAAGGCGGCCGAGGTCATCCGTCGCCTGGTCGCCTTTCGGCCCCAGGCCCAGGTGACCGACACGTGGAAGGCCTACGTCGGCGCGCTCGACCTCCCCGCCGATATCGCCGCCGGCCTGCTCGATCCGGCGATGGTCTGGGACACGTGCGCTCGTCTCGACGACCTGCGATTGGCCAAGCTGGCCCACGCCTGCACCCACATGACCTTCTCCCCCAACGTCGTCCACGGCGGGGTCAAGACCAACGTCATCCCCGATGCGGTCGACATCGACATCGACGTTCGCACCCTTCCCGGGGAGACCGAGGCCGACGTCGCTCGCAATCTCGCCGAGGCCCTCGGCGAACTGGCCGACCACGTCACCGTGTCGATCATCCAGTCGGCGCCGGCGACGGCCTCGGCCATGGACACGCCGCTGTGGGACGTGATCGGCCGCACGGTCGACAAGCTCACCCCCGGAGTTGGCCTCGTCCCCCGCATGACCGCCGGCGGTACCGATGCGCGCTTCTACCGCGACAAGGGTGCGGTGGCCTACGGCTTCGGACTGTTCAGCCCGTCGATGACCTTCCAGGAGTTCGCGACCCGGTTCCACGGACACGACGAGCGCGTCGACGTCGAGTCGCTGCGGCTCACGACCCAGATGTGGCTGGCGGTGGCCGAGGACCTGCTCGGCTGAAGCGCACCCGGCCGGCGTCGACGTCAACCGGCACACCCTCCAGTTTCAGCCGGCGGGCCTGCTCGGCCTCGTGGCCTGGAACCAGGCGGCCGGCGGCATTGACCACCCGCCACCACGGCAGACCCTGGTCGCCCGAGCCGGCGAGCACCGCCCCTACACCGCGAGCGGCGCCGGGTTTGCCGGCCAACGCCGCCACCTCCCCATAGGTCACCACGTCGCCGGGCGCGAGCGCCGACACCACCTCCCGTACCCTCGCCGCGAACGCCGTGGGACGGTTCAACCTTCGGGGAGGCCGACGACGCCTTCTTCGCGTTGAACGCCGAACGAGTTCAACGCGAACGAGACGAGGTGGTAGTGGCCGATCACCATGACCAGTTCGATGAGCTGCTTCTCGTCGTACTCCGCGGACAGACGGGCCCAGCTGGCGTCGCCGACGCACGCGTCGGCGTGCAGTTCATCGGTCGCCGTCAGGATCGTGCGGTCGAGCTCACTCCATCCATGCGCCCCCGCACCGGAGGGGATACGGCCGATTTCTTCGTCGGTCAGCCCCGCGGCCCGCCCGATGGGGACGTGCTGGCCCCACTCGTACTCCGACTGGCACAACCACCCCACCCTCAGGATGGCGAGCTCGCGTTCGCGCGCCGGCAGCTTCCCGTTCAACAACTTTCCGCCGAAGGGCATCCAGCGGCGGAAGAGCCCGGGGTGGCGCACCAGCGTGCGGAAGATGTTCGAGGTTCCCCCCGGCACGATCACCCCTCGCAGCAACTCGCGCTGCTGCTCATCCATCTCGTCGTCACCCAACGCCGACACCCGCAACGTTCGGTGTCTGGTGTTCTCCGCCGGAATTGGTGTCGTCGAAACCAGAGGGGTCGAGTAGCGGGGTTCGCGGCGGCCGGCCTCGCGCTCGTGCAGGACGACGAGGGGCTCGTCGCGACCG
Source organism: Acidimicrobiales bacterium (assembly GCA_046596815.1). Lineage (GTDB taxonomy): Bacteria > Actinomycetota > Acidimicrobiia > Acidimicrobiales > CADCTF01 > DATLED01. The sequence goes on from JBKJLU010000180.1 coordinate 8,099, forward strand.
GCGAGACGTTCGAGGTCATGCTCGATGCCGCCGGATCCGTCGAAGTCGGCCAGGCGGGCGGTTCGGGTGCGTAGCTCGTTGAGGGTCTGGGGTCCCCGCAACAACAGGACGGCGATCAGGGCGAGCTCGCGGGGGTCGAATCCCAGCGACTCGTCCATCACATGGCGGTACTTGGTGGTGCGATTGCCGCCGCCGGCGTGGATGACCCTCGCCAGTCCCTTGGCCCGCAAGCCGTCGAGGGCGGCGTCGACGGTGGCGGTGTCGTAGCTCACGACCGGATCGCGGTTGTTCGACTGATTGCAGGCGTTGACCAACGCGTTGTGGGTCATCGGGTAGTACTGGGGCGTGGCCAATGCCTTCTCGGCCAAGCTGCCCACGACCCTGGCCTCTTCCGCCGAGAGCTGCATTACGCCGTGTCCATGACGCGGAAGGCTTCGGCCGTGTGACCCTCGGGCAGGCCGCCGGCCTTGGCCGTCATCTCGCCCCAGCCGCGCATCCGTTCCTCGAGCCCACCGGGATCCGGCAACTGGCTCACGTGACAGAGCAGTGCCTTGACCTTGCG
>JBKJLU010000278.1:0-3019 GCA_046596815.1 Acidimicrobiales bacterium
GCCCACCACCTTGAACGACCCGAGTGCCAAGACACCCAGCGCCAACGCCATCGGCCAACCCGGCGGGAACACCATGACGGTGCGGTCGCCGAGCACCCCCGACATCCAGGGACGGAAGCTTGCGCCGAGCTCGGCCGTCGGCAGCGTCAGCCGCTCCTCCCGCAACATGTCGGCCTGGAAGAGGTACACCGCCTCGTCATTGTTCTTCGACAGCTGCGGAAACCACCGGTACTGCACGTAGAGATACAGCAAGAAGAAGCAGAGCAACAAGCCAGCAAACGCCAGAAAGGGCAACCAAGAAGGGGACGCCAGACGCCCAAGCGGCCGGCGCCAGGAGCGCCAGCGACCAGCCGGCACGTGAGCGGAGCGGCTGTTCTGCGAAGCAAACAATCAATACGTGATGATCGTCAGGGTGCCGTAGGCGAAGAGCACACCGGTGATGCTGTAGAGCACTGCCTTGACGGTGGCCCGCTTGCCCGGCGAGCGGACGTAGTCGTCGATGATCCACCGCATGCCGTTGAGGCCGTGGAAGAGGCCGAGGGCCAGCAGCGTCCAGTCGTAGAGGCGCCACAACGGGTTGTCCCACCGGGCGGTCACGAACTCGGAGTTGGTTTCGACGACGTCATAGATGATGTGGGTGATCGAGAAGTGGACGAGAGCAAGGAAGATCAGGATCAGACCCGAGATCCGCATGAAATACCACGACCACGTCTCGAAGTTCATGCGGGGCCGCCGCTCGAGCTTCGGTCGGTTGTCGGACGGGCGGTTCTGGGTGACCGTCACAGGAGTCCCGCCGTTCCTTCGAGGAAGGGCTTGAGGATGACGAACCCGCCGACGAGCGTGAGGATCACCGTGAAGAACACGACGATCTTGAACATGATCTTCTCGCTACGAATGGCGCCAGGGAAGAAGTCGATCATCACGATGCGCAAACCGTTGAAGGCGTGGAAGAGCAACGCTCCGAGCAGCCCCACTTCGAACAGCCGAAGCATGACGTTGCCGTAGAGCTCGTGGACCTCGTTGTAGAGATCGGTATCGAGGTTCACCAACGACACGTCGATGACGTGCAGCAGCAGGAACATGAAGACGAGGAAGCCGGTGATGCGATGCATCACGAAGGCCCACTGGCCGGACTTGCCCTTGTAGACGGTGCTCGACGTGGCCGGGCTCATTTGCCCTTCCGGATCCATCGGTCGCCCCAGATCACCGACGACATCACGTACAGGGCGAACAGCGAAATCAGCACGGTGATACTGCCGAGCGCAATGGCGAACACCACTTGGGCGGTGGACATCGGAGGAACGTTAATCCGCAGGCTTGCGGTAGTCCCAACCCGCGATCACTGCGGCGGCGAGGAAGGTGGTGATGGGCACGGAGGCCACCAGTCCGATGCTTCCGACGAGGGTGCGGACGACCTCGGTGGCGACCGTCTCGCCGGTCAAGACGTCGCCGAGGCTGCGCCGTACTTCGACGAAGAGGATGAGCAGGGGCAGGGACGCACCCGCATACGCGAGGACGAGGGTGTTGACGGTCGAGGCGATGTGGTCGCGCCCGATCCGTAGTGCGGCTGCGTAGAGGCGTCGAATCCCCATGGTGGGGTTGGCCTGGTGGAGTTCCCAGACCGCCGACACCTGGGTGACGGTCACGTCGTCGAGCACCCCGAGGGTGCCGATGATGATGCCGCCGAGGATCAGTCCTTTGAGATCCAACTGCTGACTGGACAGCTGGAGGATGCGGGCGTCCTCGTCGGCCAGTCCCGTCAGTTCGGTGATGCGGATGAACAGCACCGCCAACCCCCCGGTGAGACCGAGGCTGAGCAGGGTGCCGAGGACGGCGGTCGTCGTGCGGTCGGTGAACCCGTGGGCCATGTAGAGCGACGCCAGCATGATGACGGACGCCCCGACGAGGGCGACGGCGACGGCGTTGTTGCCGTCGAGGATCGACGGCAACACGAACTTCACCAGGATGGCAAGGCTGACGACGAGGCCGCCCAGGGCCCGCAGCCCGTGCCAACGACCGAGCGCGACCACGGCGCCGACAAAGAGCGCAGCCAGCAGGAGGAGGGGGCGCTTCCGCTGGAAGTCGGCGAAGGTGTAGCGCAGATCCTCGGGCACATCGGGCTGGGTGGCCCTCGCCAGCACGATGCGGTCGCCAGGATCGAACCGCACCGACGTAGGCGAGTCCTGCAGCTCGAGCACGATCACCTCGCCGGCGTCCGGACCGTCCTGCATCTCGATGTCGTAGACCCGGCACTCGATACCCGCATCCGGTGCCGTCGCCGCGCAGGGCGCCAGCCGCTCGGTGCGCACCGTGCCGTCGAAGAGGTCGGCGTCGAAGCCGAGGTCGAAGGCGCTCGAACCGGGAAGCCTGGCCTCGGGCCACAGCACCACGAGCCCGATCACGGTGGCGAGCAGGAACGGGGTGAGGGCGAGGAGAAGGATTCGGTGGGCGCGCGGTGCCGCTGGGCGCTCGGCCGCTTCACCGAAGGCGTGGGAGTGTCCGGTGCCCATCGGCGGCGACCGTAGCGCCGAAGCTCGTACAGTCCCGACATGGCACTCGAGCGGAATCTGGCGAGCATCTGGGAAGCGGTCGCGGACCGGGTCGGAGACGCTCCAGCCATCGTGCAGGGGTCGCTCCGGCGGACGTGGACCGACTTCGACGATCGATCCGCTCGGCTGGCCTCGGCCTTCGCCGCGGTCGGCGTCGGACCGGGCTCGAAGGTGGCGCAGTACCTCTACAACTCAGCCGAGTACATGGAGAGCTTCTACGCCGCCATCAAATTGCGGGCCATCCCGGTCAACGTGAACTACCGCTACCTCGACGACGAGTTGCTCTACCTCTTGGAAAACTCCGAGGCGGAGGCACTCGTCTTCCACCCCAGCCTGGGCGAGCGGGTGGCCCGGGTGGCGGAGCGGGCCACCCGGCTGCGACTGCTGGTCGAGGTCGACGACCGGGCGGCGGAGCCCGGTGCCCTCGCAGTCTCCACCGCCGAGCCGTACGAGTCGGTGCTGCAGGCCCA